>CALEJM010000178.1 GCA_937898265.1 uncultured Porphyromonadaceae bacterium | reverse complement strand
GAATCGGCCACACCTTTCGCCACAGACATATCCACCAGGAAATGCTGTCCCAAGCTCTTTTTCGCTCTTACATCTGTCATGTTGCAACGGGTCGTCGGGTGCCATAATTTGTTTGTTTACTGAACGCAAAAACAATAAGAAATATTTCCTATCTTTGTGGTCAAATTTTTGCGCTGCAAAGTTAACGACATTTGCTCAATGACACAAATACTTTCGCAAAAAAATAACACTCAATTTTCCCGCTTCAACAAAAAAGTTGCAGTGGCGGTCACTCGTGCGGTTGACTTTTTCTACCCTCCGTTTAAACGTTTGATTTCCTTGCAGATATTTCGCTATGGAGTGACGGGCGGCGCCAACGTATGCCTCGATTGGGTGCTTTATTTCATCTGCTACAATTTCATTTTCAACAAAAGTGTGGTTCATATCACCTCTTTTCTCGCCTTCGAACCACACATTGCATCGTTCATCACCGTGTTCCCAATTACGTTCCTCACCGGATTTTGGCTGGCAAAATATGTCAGTTTCAGCAATTCCAACATACGTGGTCGGGTGCAGATGTTCCGTTATTTTACTGTCGTTTTGTTCAACATCTTGATTAACTATTTAGGTTTGAAATTGTTTGTTGAGGTGTTTGGCATCTACCCGACGCCGTCGAAGATGATGATTACGGTGATTGCCACCGCCATCAGTTTTCTGGCGCAAAAATATTACTCGTTCAAAGTCAAGGAATAGCAAGAGATGGGGAAAAAGTCGGACCACATATTCAACTGTTTGAAATGGGTCATTGCCGTGGCGGCCTATGTTTTCCTATTTTACAAACTGCTCACGTTTAAGGACTACGAGGCCGTCTTTACGCTTTTTCGTCAGTCGAATTGCTTGTGGCTGATAGGTGCAGTCCTGCTACTTCCGCTCAACATATTGATTGAGAGCATGAAGTGGAAACTATTGGTAAGCCCCGTTCACCACGTCTCACTTCGGGAGTCCATCAAGATGATTCTGTGGGGCAACACCGGCGGTTTCTCTACTCCCAACCGACTCGGCGAGTTTCCTGCCCGCTCGATGATGATGCCCGAGGGGACTCGCGCCAAGAGTATTGCTCTGGGATTCATCGGCAGTCTGGCGCAGACAATCTGCATCCTTTGCTGCGGCATTGTCAGTTTCCACTTTTTCTATCATATCTTCATCAACCACAGCTCCAACGGCATGCTTTGGAGCATACAAAGTGAACACGATATCTTATTTGGCTACGTTGTTGTCATTCTGTTTCTTATCGCATTTTTTCTCACCCTACCCCACTGGACCCACCTACTGAGAAACAGCGGCAACAAAACGATTCGTCAACTCAACGAGACTGCCACGTCAATCAACTACGCCTATCTGCTGAAGACTTTCCTGCTGGCGGGCGTTCGCTATCTGGTTTTCTCTTTCCAAAGCTATTGTATGTATAGGTTTTGCATGGTTGATGTGACATTGCAAGAGGCACTGATTGCAATTCCAACTTTCTACCTTTTCGTGACGCTGACTCCCTCTATCAACATTTCCGAGATGGCGGTGAGAGGGTCTTATGCTGCTTTTATTTTCAGATGTTTTACCCCAAATTATTTCGGGGCTATCATAGCCAGTTCGCTCACTTGGTTAATTAACTTTTGTATCCCGATGCTCATCGGAAGTTTGTTTGTTAAATTCATAAAGAAATAACTAACGGCTTTTCCTTTTTTGCATAAAACACGCAGAAATAGCGGTTCAAATTCCTATCAGCCTGTCGGATTTTAACTCTAAAAGCAATCCAAACAAACAATAACAAACTGATTAACAGTCTATTTTAATTGTAATATTTTTTTTACTATTTTAAAATCCATAATTTAAAAATTTATCATACATTTGCAATGCATATCAGTTGATATTCTTTGCAATGAAAAAACATACCGTTTGGATTTGTCTCAGTATCATCAGCGCAATAATCATCCTGCTTATTGTGCTCCAGATTTCGTATATCGACCGGGTTTCAAATATGCTCAGCAACAGTTTCGACAACAATGTGCAGAGCATGCTCTACAAAATCAACGAAGAGGTGGAAGCCGAAGAGATGAGATTCTATGCCGACTCGCTCGTCGGACTCCCAAAATACAACTGCGATTTGGGTGGCGAAGAGAACGGGTTGCTGCTGGACGAACTGAGCATCAATACCGATACTTTCAAGACAATCAAGTTGACTCCAAACACTCAGTCAACCTCCATCTCCAAGATTGTCAAGCAAAGACACGATCAGGACCAAGAGTGCTTCAAGCACAATCAGTCGCTGCTCAACGACGTTATATTCAAACTCTTATCCGACGCCCCAAGCCGTCCTATCCAGAAACGCATCAATTTTGCAAAGCTCAACGTGATGATAGAAGAGGGGCTGGAGGAGTATCAAATCAAGATTCCATACTACTTTATAGTAACCAACAAACGAAATGGCAAGGTTGAATATTTCCATGCTTCGTTCGAGAACAACGACACATGCGGATTGTCCAACTACAGTCGCCGTTACTCACAGGTGCTGTTCCCAAAAGACCGCGACGGCGGTTCGCATCTGCTGACCATCGGCTTCCGTCCGTTGGCGTTTGCCAAGAGCGTTCACGTGCTGATTACCCCTATTTTCATCTCAAGCATGCTGCTGTTGCTGGTGGCCATCGTGGCTATAGTATATATTGTAAAGCAAAGGAAATTGTCGCAAATCAAGACCGACTTCACCAACAATATGACACACGAGCTCAAAACGCCTGTGTCAACCATCATCATCGCCACCGAGATGTTGATGAACAGCAAACAAGAGATTTCGGATTCGGCGCGCGACAAACTCAGTATCATCAAACAGGAAGCCCAACGACTTAAGATTCTCGTCGACCGCACGTTGGAGACCTCTATCCTCGACAACAAGAAAGCATTCATCCGCCCAAAAGAGGAGAATGCACACACTATCATACAAAATGCCATCAAGAACTTCGCCTTTAAGGTGGAGCACAACAATGGCAAGATTGTTACCGACCTCAATGCCGAGAACGCATGGTGTATGATTGACAAATCACACTTTGAAAACGTGATTATCAACTTGATGGAGAATGCTGTGAAGTACAGTCGCGAGCAGTTGCTGATCAACATCTCTACCCGCAACGACAGCAACGGCAACCTTATCATCACGGTGGCAGACAACGGCATCGGTATCAAGAAAGAGTATCTCAAACACATCTTCAAGCGCTTCTATCGTGTGCCAACCGGCAATGTTCACGATGTGAAGGGCTACGGGCTCGGACTCGCCTACGTCAAACGAATCATCGAGGGACATCACGCCAAAATAGACGTGAACAGCGAGTTTGGTCTCGGCACTACTTTTACAATTACAATTTCCAATATAAATAAAGCACTATAAATATGGACAACATTAAAATCTTGCTCTGTGAAGACGATAAGAACCTCGGCAGTCTTTTGAGAGAGTATCTCATCCAAAAAGGTTACGAATGTGACCTCATTGGCGACGGCGAGGCTGGTTATCAAGCTTTTATCAACAATGTTTATAGCATTTGCATTCTTGACGTGATGATGCCTAAGAAAGATGGCTTCACCCTGGCTCAAGACATCCGTAAGATCAACACCCACGTTCCAATCATCTTCTTGACAGCTAAGACCTTGAAAGAAGACGTTTTGGAAGGTTTCCGCATCGGCGCCGACGACTACATCACCAAACCGTTCAGCATGGAAGAACTCCTTCTCCGCATCGAGGCTATCATGCGCCGCATCTCTGTGAGAGGCGTTAGAAACGAGATTGAGTACAAAATCGGTACACTGGTTTTCAATTCTCAAAAACAAGAACTCATCACTCCAACCGAGAAGAAACGTCTCACTACCAAGGAGTCTGAGTTGCTCACCCTCTTGGTACAAAACGTCAACAATGTTCTTGAACGCAACATCGCCCTCAAGACTATCTGGGTGGAAGACAACTACTTCAACGCTCGCAGCATGGACGTTTACATCACCAAACTTTGCAAGATGCTAAAAAGCGATCCCGACTTGGAGATTATCAACATCCACGGCAAGGGTTACAAATTGGTTGACCCTTCACACAACAACTAAGCAAGATTTTTGCATACCCTACAAATAAGGCTGAGTTTCCAAAACTCAGCCTTATTGTTTATCAAACGGAAACAGCGGTTGCGGAGGCAGAAAATTTGAATACGTTTTGAGAGGAGCGGGTTTTCTTTTGGAAATAGACCATTCCGTTTGGCGGCGAGATTTTTTATTGCCGAAAATCCAGAAACCATTTGGCGGCAAAAAATTTCGTAACAAAAATTCCTGAAGCAATTTGAAAGCAAGATTTTTTATCCCCGAAACGAAGGCATCCATCAGTCGGCAAAGAAATTGCCCACGGAAAATCAGAGAACGGAAAGTTGGTGACGATTCTTCTGACGAAAAATTCTGACTCCAAAAGGTTTGAGCAGTTTTTCACCCAACAAATCACTCATTCACAACAGCTCAAACAAATCTCCCGTCACCCATCTATAAACAAAAAAAAAGAACTGCCATTCCCCAGGTATGACAGTTCTCCAGTACTCGTTTATTTTCTGTTAACGTCGCCTCGCTCCGTAACAATCCTATAGCCTGCAGCGGCTACCTTGCTTTCTAGACTGTTACGACATTGCGCTGATTCTTCCCCAGTACAGATTTCAATGTCACTTAAATAGTAGACACATAAAACTTCTTTCATATTGGCTCTATCAAGTGCGGCAACGTTTGTCATATCACCATCAGAGAAATACCCTTTACTTAATGGGCCG
>CALEJM010000177.1 GCA_937898265.1 uncultured Porphyromonadaceae bacterium | reverse complement strand
CATGAATGCTTCTATCGACGCTTGGGGCGAAGGCCTCGACGGTTCTTCAACTGTCAACGACTTCGAAACCATGCTCCAACTCGCTTATCTCTACTTCACAGCTCCTCGCTACGACGAGCAAGCTTGGGAGAGTGTTATGAGCCAGGTTCGTACCTCATTGGCTAACCGTGAGATGAATCCAAAAGTAGTCTTCAACGACTCTATCCAAATGACAGTCAGCGGCCACAGCCCACGCAGCTTCATCCAAAACATTGAATTCTTCGAGAAAGCTTGTCCAAAACGTGCCCTTGAAATCTACAAAGAGCGCTTCGCTAACCCAGCAGACTTCACCTTCTACTTCGTTGGTAACATCAACCCAGAAGATAAAGCAACTCAAGACCTCCTCTGTCAATGGCTCGGTGGTTTGAAGACCAGCAAAGCTCGTGAAGACGTAGGCGAAGGTGTGCAAGTTGCTCCAAAAGGCAAAGTAAATAACTACTTTGCTCGCGAGATGAGCACCAACACTGCTTCAAACCGTATCATGTATACCGCTAAGATCGACTACACCATGAAGAATCGCCTCGCCCTCTCTATCATCGGTGAAATTCTTAGCACACGTTACCTTGAAAGCATCCGTGAACGTGAAGGCGGCTCATACGGCGTAGGTACCTATGGCACTGTAACAAGACGTCCAGAACCAACTGCTATCATCCTCATGCAGTTCGACACCGACCCAGAGAAACAAGAGAAGCTCATGAAGATTATCCACGCTGAAGTTATGGAAATCATCAACAACGGTCCTTTGGCTGAAGACCTCAACAAAACCAAAGAGAACATGTTGAAAGAGTACGCTCAAAACGTTGAAAGAAACAACTACTGGGAAAGCATTCTTACCAACTACTACAACCACAATATGAACTATCTCAACGACTATGTTGAGACCGTTAAGTCTATCGACGCAAAGACTATTCAAGAGACCTTGAAAGCCATCGTTGAGCAAGGCAACGTTGTAGAAGTAGTGATGATGCCTAAAAAGTAATTGTCAACCTTACAACTAAACAATAACAACCTGCTGAGAGACTCAACCCTTTCAGCAGGTTGTATTTTTCAAATCTCCACCTCAGCACTCCCATGAACGAACAACTCAAGGCCACCATAGCCACCCTTCCCTCCTCGCCCGGCGTCTATCAATATTACGACAAAGACGGCGTCATCATCTATGTGGGAAAGGCGGTGAACCTGAAGCGTAGGGTCTCGTCGTACTTCAACAGGGTACACGACTCCTACAAGACCAACGTGCTCGTCAAGCATATCCACTCGATGAAATATATCGTGGTCAACTCCGAGAATGAAGCGTTGCTGTTGGAGAACAACCTCATCAAGAAATACCAACCCCGCTACAACATCCTCCTCAAAGACGGCAAGTCTTACCCATGGCTCTGCATCACTAAAGAGGAGTTCCCGAGAGTGTTTAAAACCCGTAAGGTAGAGCGTCGTGGCGGCGAGTATTTCGGTCCTTACAGCTCGTCGTGGACCATCGACACGATGCTTGAGCTGATTCGCGAACTCTATCCCGTTCGCACCTGTCGCCTGCCGCTCACCAAAGAGGGCATTGCCGACGGAAAATATCGCGTCTGTCTCCAATACCATATCCACAACTGCAAAGGCGTCTGTCAGCAGTTGCAGTCGGTTGAAGACTACGGCGCCATGATTTCTGAAATCAAGTCGATTGCCAAGGGCGAGAGTCATGTCATCACCCGCTATCTACTTGCCGAGATGCAGCGACTCGCCTCAGAGTTGCGCTTTGAAGAAGCTGAAGTGCTTAAAAAGAAATACGACGCCTTGCTGAAGTATCAGTCTAAAACCGTCATCGTCTCAACCTCCGAGACCGATATGGACGTCTTCAGTTACGACGAAGACGAAAGCGTGGCTTACGTCAATATGCTGCACGTCTCCAACGGTGCTGTTGTTCAGGGCTATACCATTGAGTTGCACAAACGTCTCGATGAACCCAAGGAAGAACTCCTTGCCATGGCTATCGTTGAACTGCGCGAACGTCTGCGCAGTTTTGCAACCACACTGGTCGTTCCCTTTGAACCCGATATGGACTACAGCGACTACGACCTCATCGTTCCGCAGCGTGGCGACAAACGTCACCTCTTGGAACTCTCGGAGCAAAACGTAAGACAATATAAATTAGATAAATACAAGCGCTCCGAAAAACTCAATCCCGACCAACGGGCCATGAAGCTTGCGAAATCGCTCCAAGATGCGCTTCATCTTGAAACCCCTCCGCACACCATCGAGTGTTTCGATAACTCCAATATCTCTGGCTCTGATGCCGTGGCTGCTTGCGTTGTCTTCAAGAAAGGCAAACCCTCCAAGAAAGACTATCGGAAATACATCATCAAAACCGTGGAAGGACCGGACGACTACGCCAGCATGCAGGAAATCGTTCGTCGTCGCTACTCCCGTATGGTAAATGAGGGTCAAACACTTCCTGACCTCATCATCACCGACGGCGGCAAAGGTCAGATGGAAGTAGTTCGTAAAGTTGTGGTTGATGAACTCCATCTCAATATCCCTATCGCAGGTCTTGCTAAAGACGATCATCACCGCACCAACGAACTCCTCTACGGATTCCCGCCCATGACCATAGGCTTGCGACCTACCGATATGTTATTCAGGTTCTTGACAAATATCCAGGACGAAGTACACCGATTTGCTATCACCTTCCACCGCGACAAACGCAGTAAATCCCAAGTGCGCTCCGAGCTTGATGCTATCCCTGGAATCGGCCCTAAGACAAAAGAGCAACTGCTTAAGCATTTCAAGAGTCTGAAACGCATTAAAGAAGCGCCTGAATCTGAGTTGGCTGAAGTGGTTGGACCATCGAAAGCCAAAGCGCTTTTGGAAGCCTTCTCTAAGACTTCGTCATGAAAAAAGCCGGTCGTCTTGACTGGCTTTTTTGTTTGAGCAGTTACTATATATAATATAGTGTAAAGTGAAATCTATCCTTATCTTGACCCATGAAACATGGAAACACTTCCGAAGGCGTCTGTGACAAAAAATTGTTTCGAGTGCATTTTTTTTGAAAAAATATTTTCTCAGGCTAAGTTGTTATGATACTGATGAATATCGCTCGAAAACAGCTTGTTTTTTGGCGCGTAGACAGCCCCTTTTGAAAAAATAAGAGAAAAAAGATGCTGACTATCTTGCAAAAGCGACCAAAAAAAATTAAATTTGCAGCCTGAAAAATTGTCATATTAGGTAGAGTGCGTATATAGTACATTGCTATATAGGTGTATTCCTGTTTAAGTGTCAAGTTTTTAGATATTTGTAGTAAGAAGAAAAAACAAATAATTAAATATATTACTATGAGAACCAAAAGACTTTGTGTGCTTTTATTGGCGACAATCATGAGCTTTTTTGCTAGTTCTATTGTTGCTCAGGTAACTCAGTATCCATATCATTGTGGATTTGAAGTGGCTGCAGAAAACAACGCATGGAGTTTCGTGAACCACACAGCCAGCTCTACAAAATGGAGCATTGGCTCGGCTCAAGCAAGAAATGCCGGCGGTAATGGTATGTACGTGTCTCTTGACAACGGTACAACCGCGAACTACTCTGCAACCCAATCAGCTGTAGTAGTTGCTTATCGTGAGTTTACTCTCCCAGCAGGTCATCGTTATGCTTTCTCTTTCGACTGGAAGGGACGTGGCGACGCTGCTCAAAACGACTTTCTCACTGTCTGCCTGGTAGACAACCCAACCGTTCAACTGACCGGTGGCAACACCGTTCCTGCTTGGGTGAACACCTACAAGAGACTTGACACTTTGCGTAACTCTACAATCTGGCGTAACAACTCATTTGAAGTTGTGGGCACAGGTGCTACCGTTAAGCTTGCTTTTGTATGGCGCAACGATAACACACTTGCTACAACGCCAGGTGCTTGTATCGACAACATCTACGTAAGAGAAATCACAGACCTCAACTACTTCTGTGACTTCAACGATCCAGCAGAGGTTGCCAACTGGCACATCCAGAACCACAACTCTTGCGTAAACAAGTGGTATGTGGGCCATGCTGCTTATGAGTCACCAAGCAATGGTCTTTACATCTCTAACGACAACGGTCAGTCACACCACTATGCCAACAGTTCAGGTTGGGTAACCGCTTACCGCGAGTTCATCCTCCCACCAAACGTAACCTGCGACGTTGCTTTCGACTGGTACTGCACTGGTGAGACCGACTACGACTATCTCATGTGCTGCTGGGTAACCGATACTACTGTCAACGTAAGTAGTAACGCCAATACCTCACTCCCAACATGGGCTAACTCATCTGCAAGAACATTCAACAACAGCCGTCAACTCTGTGGTGGTTTGCAATGGAAACACGAGACATTCCAAATCCTTGGTACTGGTAACCCAGTCAAGTTGGTATTCCTTTGGTTGAACAATGCAAACACAGACCGTCAGGTTCCTGCTGCTGTCGACAATATCCAAATCACCCGTAACGACTGCCCAACCCCAACTAATATCACAGCAACCGTAACTGGTTCTGACATTAACGTAACATGGCAGGGCAACGCTACTACTTACGACGTTTGGTATCGCAATACCTACGCCAACGATCCTTGGACCAAGGTAAACGGTGTTACTGGTAACAACTACACCATCCACAACACCACCAAAGGTAACTACGACGTTTGGGTACGTTCAGATTGCGGCAATGGTGAATACAGTATCTGGGCTGAGTCTCTCAACCACCTCGTTGTTTCTGGCGACGGCTGTATCAACTACACCGATATCCACAACCCACAAGTCTGCACAGG
>CALEJM010000176.1 GCA_937898265.1 uncultured Porphyromonadaceae bacterium | reverse complement strand
AACAAGCAATCCTAAGATAAAGAGGAAGCATACGATAGCACCCACATAGACAGGACCAGACGTGAACGGCTGTTTGCCCCAATAGACTGGAGCTGCGGCACACACTTGTTTGGCTTGTCCCGTTGGGCGCAAGACTTTGTAGGTCTCGCTGTCTTCGCTCAATGGATAGTGGGAGCTGCCGCCATAGAAGTTAGGAATCAACAGCGTCAGACTCTCAGCTTTGCCGTAACTCCATTGGAAGGCATATTCGCGGGTCAAGCCGTTGGTCTCTTGAGTCTTGTCGGTTGACTGAAGCACTGCTCCACCACGCATACTCTCTTTGGTATAGTCCATGGTAGGTATCAGACGGTCGGCAGCAGGAGCCACAGCCAAGAGAGCCACGACAAGGAGCACAGCCGATGCTTTGAAGAAATTGAGCAACTCTTTCTCTTTGATAGCATAGATGAAATATACGACTACCAAAGCGAGAATCATAATCAAGAGATAGTAGGTAATCTGTTGGTGATTCCAATAGATATTCAGACCCGCAGCCACCAATGCAATCAGTGCGCCTTGGATATATTTCTTTTTGTAACAGAGCAAGATGCCACCCAACAGCGGAGCCATGGTTGACATGACAAGGCCTTTCAGCACGTGACCCGCATCAATGATAATCAGGTTGTAGGCACCCAAGGCGTAGGCAATGGCACCAACGATGCTGAGCCATGGCGAACAGCCGATTGCCAACATGAAGATATAGAAGCCCAACAGGTAGACGAACATCACACCTGCGGTGTTGATTGGCAAACCCAAAGTAACAATCTTCGACACGTAGAAGAAGACACTGTTGCTCTTTGGCGTATAAGTATAGTTGTGAGGCATACCGCCAAACATCGAGTTGGACCAGTGAACATATTCACCAGTCTCGGCAGTATAGGCGCGGGCATCTGCGCCCCAAGCGTTACTGCTGATGATATCGCCTTGAGGCAAAGTCTTGCCATCAAAGAAAATTGGAGAGAAATAAGCCACGGTAATCAGCAGAAAGACTGCGATAGCTACCAAATGAGGCCATGTTGATTTCCAAATCTGTTTCATAAGTTATGTTGTTTACGAAATTTTCTATTTTAAGTCTGTTCCTAAAATTGCGTGCGCTTTCTCTTGAATGCCAGCCACGAGCGACATCTTGGCTTTCCATTGCAGCAGTGTATTGTTCTGCTTGACAGGGGCAATGGCTTTCATCACATCCAACGGACGGTAAGGCAAAGCGCCCCAGGCCACGTTCAATGGTTTGTGAGTTACTTCCGAAACCATCTCAGCCATGGCGCGTATGGTTGTGCCTACACCAGTACCGATGTGAAACTCTGTGCCTTGTGGAAGTTGTTCCGACAACTCGTTTGCCTGCAGCACACATTGTTTCATAGCTGCTACGACATCGCTGACATGAACAAAGTCGAGACACTGTTCGCCTGCAGTCATCTTCACTGGTTCGTTGGCCTCCAAAGCATCAAAGACGTAGTCGATAATCTTTTTGCGGAGGTCAACACCACCATAGACGGTGTACAGCACTAAGGTGAGATAGCGGTAGTTACCAAGGTCGGCATAGTAATCTACAAAATGACGGAAAGCCGATTTTGTTGCGGTATAGAGATAGGCATCTTTCTGCTTTTCAACACCTAAACGATATTCTGCAAACGAGCCGACGTTGACAAAAAGTTTCATTGCATCGCACGCTTTGAGGGCTGAGAGCAGCTTGACGCCGAAAGTGATGTTGGCTTCAATCATCGGAAGGATGATGTCGTCGGCATCGCTGCTGGTTGATAGCGTTGCCAGATGAAGCACGATTTCGGGGTTGAACGCTTTGACGGCATCCCAATCGCCAGCCTGACTATGTTTAGCATAAGGGAAGAGCGCTTGCGCTGTTGTCACATCTCTGCTAACAACGAGCAACTCGGCAGCAACGGCATGAAGTTCCGGCATGAGGTTTCTACCCACATACCCCGTAGCACCAGTGATTAAGATTCTCATAAGCTGAAGTCAAAAGGTATTTCGTCCAATGCTTTACGGTCGCCTTCGGCATCGTCGTGTGGTTCAGGAATCACGTCCATAAGCAGTGAGGTCTCTTCCGACAATCCTTGAAACGCCATCCAAAGTCCTGGGGCAACGGTCAGACGTTGATAGT
>CALEJM010000175.1 GCA_937898265.1 uncultured Porphyromonadaceae bacterium | reverse complement strand
ATCCGCAGCAGACTGTGCTTCCTTGGTATTATCCTTTGGAAGAACGAACTCGTCGTGCTGGGTAGAAACTACAATAGTATCAATACGAGCAGGATTGTTATTGTCATCATATTCAACTGTCACCTGACTCTTGGCATCTGGACGAAGATAAGTCATCTGCTTACCTTCACGACGAATGTCCGCCAAAGTTCCAGTCATTCTACAAAGCCTGCGGAATAGACGTCTCTTCGGAGTTGGTATCCAAGTCCATACTTATGACAATATGAAAAATCTGACCCTCATACCTCTGGCACTCATCCAAAGCGCACTCCTGGCGTTGGGACAAGTGATGCTGAAGTTCGGCCTGCAACGAATGGCCCCATTCGGATGGAACATGACGTTTCTGAAATCGGCTCTGGTCAACTGGCAGTTTGCCTGCTCCGGCGTCTGTTTCGGCATCGGAAGTCTCCTGTGGATGTACATCGTCAAACACTACCCCCTGAGCTTAGCCTATCCGATGGTCAGCCTCAGCTACGTCTTCGGACTCATCTCCGCCATCGTGTTTTTCCACGAACATGTGGACCTGACCAAATGGATTGGCGTTCTTCTGATTATGACAGGTTGTATTCTAATCGCAAAACAATAATTATCATGAAACGGCTCTTGACCACACTCATCCTGGCGCTCGCGCTTGTTGGCGGAATGACTGCTCAGACTCCCAACGAGCAGCAGATTATTTCGGAAATCAGCAAATCGACCTCCGCCATCAAGACCATACAATGTGAATTTGTTCAGACCAAATCGCTGAAAATGCTTGGCGACAAGATGGTGTCAAAAGGCAAGATGTATTGCCAGCAACCCAGCAAACTCCGTTGGGAATACACCTCCCCATACACCTACACCTTCATCCTGAACGACAACAACGTGATGCTGAAATCGGGCAGCAGGAGCGACGTGATCGACATCAACCAAAACAAGATGTTCAAGGAAATTGCCCGCATCATGATGAACAGCGTCTTGGGCAAACTGCTGACCGACAAAAAAGACTTTGCCGTTACCGTCAAGCCCAGCGGCAAACAATACGTTGCCACCCTCACCCCGCTTCGCAAAGACCTTAAACAGATGTTCACCCAGATTGTGCTCCACTACGACACCAAGGAAGGGATGGTGAAATCTGTGGTTTTGAACGAGAAGAACGGCGACAGCACCACCATAGAATTGACAAACATCAAGAAGAACAGTACGATAAATGCCTCTGTCTTTGAGATTAAATAATCTGATAGCAGTGGTGCTGCTGACACTGCTCCCGGCTTGGTCGGCAGCCCAGAACACCTTTCCCCAGCAAGATGGGGAGAGTGTGAGGTACAACCTGCAAATCGAATTCAGGGAGGCCTACGTCAGCGGCATCTGCATCCTCTCCCAACAGGGCAACACCGTAGTGTCGAGTTTCGTCAACGAATTTGGCATTTCGCTGATTGATTTCACCGTCGTGAATCACAAAAACAAAGTGAAGATCTGTCACATCACCAAAAAGCTCGACCATTGGTATATCAAGCGCCTCTTTGCAAAAGATCTCAAATCGATGTTGAACGTGATGCGCTCTGGCGGCAACGAATTCATCGACAAGAAAAACAACATCAAGTACACGTTTTCATTAAACAATGGATTTAAGGAATAACCTCTATACAATATCAAACAGCGACACAGAGAACGGAGCGTTTTCCATTCTTTTGAACACCAACAGCGTAATCTATGCGGCTCATTTCCCCGAAATGCCCATCACGCCAGGCGTCTGTGTCATTCAGATTGTCAAAGAGCTTGCCGAGGTGATGCTGGGTAAAAAACTGAGCATCGCCACGATAAAGAATGCCAAATTCTTGAAAGTCCTTCGCCCCAACGGCCAGGCAATCATCGTCAACATAGCGGTTAAGACAAAGGAAGCAGACACAGTGTCTTTTCAAAGTGTAATATCCGACAAAGAGAACAACGTCTATGCAAAAATCTCACTGCAAGCAGCTATTGAGTAGCAGAGGAATCTGCGTCATCATACCGACCTACAACAATGCCGGCACGATTGCCGACGTTGTAAAACGGACACTGGAGCAGTGTGACGATGTGATTGTTGTTGACGACGGATGCACCGATGGCACCGACGCCATTCTCCGAGAGATAGACGGCATCACTGTTGTAAGCAACACCACCAACAAAGGCAAGGGAACCGCACTGAAAGTGGGTTTCAAGAAAGCCCTTGAATTAGGATTCTCTTATGCCATCACCTTAGATGCCGACGGTCAGCACTATCCGGAAGACATTCCTTTGCTGCTGGACGCCAACATCAAGCATCCAGGAGCCATCATCATTGGTCAGCGCAAACTCAAAGGCGTGGACCGTTCTGCAGGCAGCAAGTTTGCCAACGCCTTCAGCAATTTCTGGTTCTGCGTCCAGACCCTTCACTATATCCCTGACACACAGACAGGATATCGCCTGTATCCGTTGCGCAAGATGAGAGGTCTCTCGTTGCTGACCTCACGCTATGAAGCCGAACTGGAGTTGCTGGTGTTTGCCGCTTGGCATGGCGTCAAGATTGTTCCAACCGAGGTGAACGTGTACTATCCGCCCCGAGAGGAGCGGGTTTCCCACTTCAGACCAGCCCTGGACTTCACCCGAATCTCCATCCTGAACACCGTTCTATGCGTTTTGGCGGTGGTCTACGGAGCTCCCTTAGGCATTCTCCGGTTGGTATACACCGTTTTCTGCACCCTCTGCTCTCTCTTGATTTATCTGATTGGCTGTCTGCTAATCAACCTGTTTGCTGTGGTCTACGTTCCTTTGAGAAAACTCCTACGACTGGAACACAATATCTTGCCTACCATGCTACACCAGTTTGGCAGTGCCGTCTGTTGGCTCCTCCAGTTCGGGGGGTCAAAAGTGCGTGTGCTCAACAAACACCAAGCAACGTTGGACAAACCTGCCATCATCATCTGCAATCATCAGAGCCATTTGGATTTGATGGCGCATCTGAGTCTGTCGCCTAAAATTGTCTTTTTGACCAACGACTGGGTTTGGCGCAGTCCGTTCTTCGGTTTTGCCATCCGCCATGCAGGATATTGCCCCGTCTCAGAAGGAATGGACTACCTCAAACCGAGACTACAGTCGTTGATTGAGCAAGGCTACTCCATATCTATCTTTCCAGAAGGAACACGCTCCCGCGACTGCTCCATAGGCCGCTTCCACAAAGGGGCGTTCCAGTTGGCAGAAGAGCTGAATGTCGACCTCTTGCCCATCGTCTTGCATGGTGCAGGCAAAGCCCTTCCCAAGGGCGGTGTCTACATGCGCAGCCATCCTATCACCCTTGAGATAACGGAACGAATCACACCTGAGCAACTGGCGCAATTAGGCACCACAACACTCGAACGCACCAAGTGGTTCCGCCGATTCTATATTGACAAATATGCCGAACTCAGCAACGAAATAGAGAAGAATGTCTGAACCCAAGGTAATCATAATCGGTGGCGGCCTTGGCGGCTTGATGTCGGGCGCCTTACTGGCCAAAGAAGGGTGCCACGTCTCGTTGTTCGAGAAGCAGCACAACATCGGTGGCGGTCTGCAAAGCTACCGAAGAGGCGGCGCAGTGTTCGACACGGGCATGCATCTCATTGGTGGCATGTCAGCTGGGGGCAACATCTTCAAAATCTGTCAGTACTTAGGCATTACCAACGACTTCGTCTGCATGGACGTTGACACCCAATCGGGTGTTGCACTGTATGTTGCCAACAACGAACAGACTTACCACCTGGACATGAGTCGTGAGGGCTTTGTCAACTCGCTATCTGCCTATTTCCCTGCAGAGAAAGAGCATTTGGAGCAATACCTTGAGGCCATCTACAACATCGTCGACGAGCTTGATTTGTTCCATCTGAGAAAGCCAACTCATTCATTCTTCGAACATTCCGACACCTACGACATACCGGTCAACCAGCTGTTAGACCATTTCTTTGACGACAACCGACTCAAATCTGTCATTGCCTGCATCAACACACTTTATGCGGGCGAGGAACAGATTACCCCATCCTATCTGCATGCTGCCATCTCGATGGTCTTTATGAATGTGGCGAGTCGGATAGCTGGCGGTTACTCCAATTTTGCAAAAGCCCTGGTGCGTGTCATCGAGCAGAACGGTGGCACCGTAACAACTGGAGCTGAGGTTGTTGAGATTCAAACCGAGGGAAAAAGATTCCGTGGCATCAAGCTTGCCAACCAGGAAGAGATTACCGCCGACTACTGTATCTCGGCCATTCCACCCTCGGAGATGCTTTCGTTGATTGACAACCCGCATCTCTTCTCCAACGCCTATCGTCATCTGATTGACCAGAGGAACGACTCGCTGTCGGCTTTTGTGGTCAATATCAAGCTGAAGGAACACTGTCTGCGCTATCTCAACACCATCGGTTTCTACTACACCGATTACAACTCGGCATGGACGGCTTCCGACGGACACACCGTCGACAAGTTTATGTATATGACACCGCCCGCCGATTCGCAAGGCGAGTGGGCCGAAACGCTCAGCATCACTGCCCTGATGAGATGGTCGGCTGTCGAAGCTTGGGAACACACCACGTGCGGCCATCGTGGAGCGTCGTACTATGCTTGGAAAGACCAACTTAGCAATGATTTGATAGCAAAGATGAACAACGTTATCCCCGGTTTCAGCAATATGGTGGAATACGTTGATGCAGCCTCACCTTTGACCATACGCGACTACACCGCGGTTCACCACGGAGCGATGTGTGGCAATCGCAACGAAAGCGGCAACTTATTCGGCTCGCTGCTACCGGTAAAAACCAAGATAGAAAACCTCTTGCTGACAGGCCAAAGCAACCACATGCACGGTTTTTGTGGTGTCTCGCTGACCGCGATAGAGACGGTGGAGGCGATTCTTGGCGAAGGGGCCATCATTGAAAAAATCAATCCGCAAGAAAGATGAGATGTTTTGTTGTCATACTCTGTTTCGTTTGTTCTTTGTGCTGTTCCGCCCAAATAAATATCTGGGAGGGCACCTCGTGCAGGAAACATGTGGAATTGACCCCTTATATTGCCGAAAAAAGCAACGCTCCGGCTGTTATCGTCTGTCCGGGAGGAAGTTACTACTGGCACGATATGCAAACAGAGGGACATGACGTTGCCAAATGGCTACAGGCCAACGGTATCTCGGCCTTTGTCTTGAAATACAGAACCGCTAAGGCGACGGCTTTCGTCTTTGGCTACCGACTGATATTCCGAGGAAACCGCTATCCCGACCCACAAGACGACTTGAGGCGGACGATTCAACTGCTCAAAGAGCGCTCGGAGGAATATGGTATTGACACCACAAAGATTGGTGCGATGGGTTTCTCGGCCGGCGGCCATCTTGTGATGTCGGCAGCAGAGTTGTTTGACAACAACGACTGCCCCGCCTTTGTTGCGCCAATCTACCCTGTGGTAACGATGACAGCACCTTGTGTCCACAAACGCTCCCGACGAGGCTTGTTGGGCGACAACAGAACAAGGAATAAGGAACTGAGAGAGCGTCTGTCGCTGGAGAAAAATGTTCCAGACAGCTGTCCTCCGGTATTCTTGGTCAACTGCGTCGACGACCCCATTGTTGACTACCACAATTCCGAACTCCTGGACTCTGCCTTGACAGCCAAAGGCATTGTCCACCAATACCTGCAGTATCAGACCGGAGGACACGGTTTTGGAGCGTCAGACATCAAGGGTTCGGCAGAGTGTCGCGCGTGGAGAAATGAGTTTATCAAATGGTTTGAGACATATATAAAATGATAAATGGTGTTCTAAAGATATACGAGTATTTACGGTCGCATGCCACGGTATGCTGGCTTTCATTCTGCTGTGTCACAGCGATATTGGCAGGCCTGATTCTCCGTCTTGACTTCAAGGAGGATATCTCTGCCTTCCTGCCGCTTGACGAAGAGAACCAGAAGGCGATGCAGGTCTATCAAGACGTGTCGGGGGCAAGCAAGCTGCTTGCCATCTTCCAGTTTACCGATTCTGTCAACGCAGACCTCGACGAGGCTGTAGGCGCAATGGAACTGTTTGCCGAGATGGTGGAAGAGGCTGATTCTTTGCATTATCTGTCTGACATCACCACACAGATAGACCTAGAGAAAATCACAGACCTGACCGACTTTGTCTACGCCAACGCCCCTTATTTCCTGACCGAGGAAGATTACGTTCGGATGGATAGTCTGCTGGCGGTTGACAACTACCTTCAGACACGACTTCAGGAGGTCAAGCAGATGCTCATGTTCCCGTCGTCTGGATTGTTGGTTTCCAATTTCGAGAAAGACCCGCTTAACCTCTTCACACCAGTGGTTGCACAACTCAACCGAGGCAACAACAATGCGTTCTACGACACCTACGACGATTATATTTTCACAAAAGATCTGCAGAAAGGCATCGTCCTGATGACCTCAAGCTCGGGCAACAGCGAGACCCGAAACAACGCTAAGCTGATGCAGATTCTGGAGCAGGTGGCCGACACGATAGACGCCACCTATCCCTCTGTCAATGTACACTATATCGGTGGTCCGGCAATAGCCGTTGGCAACGCTTCGCAAATCAAGAAAGACAGCATCATCTCTGTCATCATCTCTGTGGTGCTCATCATGGTGCTTCTGATTTATGTGTTCAAAAGTCTGAGAAACATCTTGTTGATAGTGGTGTCCATCGTCTGGGGCTGGCTGTTTGCCTTAGGAAGTCTGTCGCTGGTGCATGGCGAGGTCTCCCTGATTGTCGTTGGCATCTCCAGCATCATCTTGGGAATTGCTGTCAACTATCCGCTCCACCTGATTGCCCACTGCAACCATACGATTGGTGTGAAGCAGGCGCTGCGGGAGATTGTCTCCCCGTTGGTGATTGGCAATGTGACCACCGTCGGCGCATTTATGGCGCTCGTTCCGCTGAAAGCCAATGCCCTCCGCGACTTAGGTTTGTTCAGTGCGTTTTTGTTGGTCGGAACGATTCTCTTCGTCATCATCTACCTGCCCCATACGGTCAAGGATAAACGCTCCAACGGCGAAGGCAATCACAAGATTCTCAATGCCATCAGCAATCTCTCACTGGAAAACAAACCATATATTGTTTGGGCCATCGTCGTTTTGACATTGGTGTTTGCCTGGTTCAGTTTCGACACCAAGTTCGACACCAACATGAGTCATATCAATTATATGACCAAGGAGCAACATCACGACATGGAGTATTTCCAGCAGATGACCTCAGGCACCTCCGTCAACCAACAGACCATCTACGTGGTCTCCGAAGATTCGACGATGGACCTCGCCTTGGAGAAGAACCGCAAGATTCACCAGCAACTCAAAACAATGGCGTCCGAAACCGAAGGTGCTTCGTTGAGTTCGTGCGCCCCGTTCTTCGTCTCGCAGGACGAACAGGCGGAACGACTGAGACGGTGGAACAGTTTTGTGGAGCAGCATCGTGAGCAACTGACCACCAACTTCTTGAGCGTTGCGGCAGCAGAGGGTTTCAGCAACAATGCTTTTGAGGCTTTCGAGACCACGGTGACCAACACCTATCTGCCTCAGCCCTACGAATACTTCAAACCGCTTTCTACCGTCTTTCAGTCCAACTTCAGCATCAACGAGCAGGAGCACACCTTCAGGGTGGTGGAAAATCTTTCGGTGGAGAGCGATGCCGTGGCAACTGCCAAAGAGCAGATTCAACAGATGACGAAAGACCATTTGGTGTTTGACATACAAAGCATGAACAGTTCGCTTGCCAACACGCTCTCGTCCGATTTCAATTACATCGGCTGGGCGTGCGGACTCATCGTCTTCCTTTTCCTTTGGTTCTCATTTGGAAACATCGAACTCGCCCTGCTCTCTTTCTTGCCGATGGCTGTCAGCTGGATATGGATTTTGGGTATCATGGGACTGACTGGCATTCAGTTCAACATCGTCAACATCATCCTTGCCACATTTATCTTCGGCCAAGGCGACGACTATACTATCTTCATGACAGAGGGTTGCTGTTTTGAGTATGCCTACCGACGCAAGATGGTGGCTTCCTACAAGTCGTCGATCATCGTCTCGGCAATGATTATGTTTATCGGCATCGGCACACTGATATTGGCTAAACACCCAGCCTTGCACTCGCTGGCAGAACTGACCATTGTGGGTATGTTCTCGGTGGTGCTCATGGCCTACGTCTTGCCGCCATTGGTGTTCAAGTGGTTGGTGTCCAACAAACAAGGATACAGACAGCGTCCGCTTACATTACTGCCACTGCTGAGAACGGCAATGCTTTGCTTACTTATTGCTGTTGAGGCGATTATAGGTGGACTGATTGGTTTGGCGCTTTATATCGTATGCCCCAATCAGAACTTACGGGAATTGGCTGTGCGTCGACTGAGGCGGACGGCAATCCGTTTGAACTTCGCCTTAGTGCCTGGTGTAAGATTGCATGTCCACAATCCTCACAATGAAGACTTTGTCCAACCAAGCATGTGGGTATGCAGTCAGCAGACGCCATGGAACGCGCTCATCTTGCATGTCTTGTACGATAGATTGCTGATTGTCGATGGTCGAAGCGGAGAACAGAGTCGGTTCTTCAGGTTGATAGACAGATGCCTTGGCGTCACTCCCGCCCCTAACAACGGAACCGCTCTTAAGGTGGATAAATATATTCAACGCGGTTACTCCATTGCCTTGCTGACCAACGATTCACGGCAGGCAACCTTAGTCGCAGAGCAAGCGGGCTTAGAGGTCTTACCAATTGTTATTCACGGTGTTGACAATGTTATTTCGGCGGCAAACGGCTCTGTCTACAAGGGAACCATCCATGTTCACGTCGACCAACGCTTATCGAATCAGGAGCTAACGGACGACTACCTGAGAGACAGAAACCGCCAACTCCAAACCACCTATGAGACAGCCGCTTACTTCCTTCCATTGGTACGCGATTGCTACCGTTACAGAGGCGTAGAGGTTAAGTCGGCAGTCAATGCCAACCTCAAGCAACACGCCAACTACTCAGAACTGATTGACCAACAGATAGATGCCGAAACCATCTATATCACAGATTGTGGCTATGGCGAGATGCCTCTGCTGATGGCTCTCGTTCACCCCGACAAGACGGTGGTTGCTTCCGACAGCGACAGCGACAAGCTGACCATTGCCCTATATGCAGCCCAAGGTCTGGCAGACAACCTGACCTATGTAGATAGTTTTGAGCGCATTGACAGCAATTCAGTTCAATACGATTTAAAAGAAAAACAATAACACACACTCATATGAAGGAAAGAATCAGAGAACTTCTTGAAGATTTGCTACCCCTCGTTGACCTGAATTCAGATTTCTTATTCAGCGAACTGGATTCCTTGGGGGTTACAACGATTCTCATGACTTTGTCGGCAGAATATGGTATCGAATTGGAAGCCAGAGATGCCACACCGAAAAATCTGAAGAGCCTTGACAGCATCGTTGCCATGGTTGAAAGAAAACTGGCAGAAAAGCAATAAACGAATCATGCTTCTGCTGGAATCATATATCAAACAGACAGCTGATTGTCAGCCAGAAAAAACTGCTATCGTCTGTAGCGACTTCTCCATGAGCTACCGCGAATTGTGGCAAGCCGTAGAGGAACGCAGCATCCTGCTGAGACATTCGTCAGGACGCACGACGATTCTTCGGACAACGCAATCTGCCGACTTTCTCATCACCTACTTCGCCTCACATCTTGCCGGCAAGGTCGTGGTTCCCTTGGCTCAAGACCTTCCCGACGAAGAGTGCCAAAGGGTGGAAGACGAATTGGCTGAGATGGAACTCCCCACGAACACTTCGGAGATTCTGTACACCACAGGCACCACAGGCAGGGTCAAAGGAACGATGATAAGCCACGAATCCATCCTTGCCAATGCCGAGAATCTCATTGATGCTCACCGCTATACCAACGAGTTGGTCTTCGTTGTCTGCGGTCCGCTCAACCATATCGGCAGCTTGAGCAAAGTGTGGCCAACGATGATGGTCGGCGGAACGGTCGTCATGACCTCGGGCATGAAAGACATGAAGGAATTCTTTGACGCACTGAACTACCCATGCCAGAAGATTGCCACCTTCCTCGTGCCTGCAAGCATCCGTATATTGCTGCAGTTCAGCAAGAAGCAGTTGGCTGATTACGCCAACAAAATCGACTTCATCGAGACGGGAGCCGCAGCCATCTCACAGTCCGACATGGAGCAACTATGTCAGATACTCCCCAACAGCAGACTCTACAACACCTATGCCTCCACCGAAACAGGCATCATCTGCACACACGACTTCAACTCCGACTGCTGTGTGGCAGGCTGTCTGGGCAAACCGATGAAACACGCCTCGCTCTACATCTCGGAGGAGGGACGCATCAGCACCTCGGGCAAGACAACCATGCTGGGATATGTCGGCGACGTGGACTCCACCCTGTCGGTGCTCAAAGAGGGAAGATGCTACACCCAAGACTATGGCTACCTGGACGCCGAAGGACGCCTGCACCTGAAGGGACGCAACAGCGACATCATCAACGTGGGAGGCTACAAGGTCAACCCCATTGATGTGGAAAATGCAGCCATGTCGCATCCCGATGTCGGCGACTGCATCTGCATTGCCGACTCCCACCCCGTTCTCGGCACGGCACTGCGACTGCTTGTAGTGACCAACAACAACATCCCGCTGAACAAGAAATCGGTGGCGCTGTTCTTGAAGGAACGCTTAGAGAGCTATAAAGTGCCCCAGATGTATTCGCAGGTGGAGTCGATAGCCCGAACCTTCAACGGCAAACTCAACAGAAAACATTATCAGAAAACATAGTCAATCCGATTTCATCCTTGATACAACGATACAAAAAGAGAGTCAACCCCGAAACGGATTGACTCTCTTTGTTTATGGAAACCGACTACGGATTACGACTCGGTAGCGGCGTTGATGCGTTTGAGGAGGGCAAACATGATGGCGGCAGCGATGAAGCAGAGTGCCATCAAGATGGTCCAGTTGGCCCACAATGGAACGTTCTCCCAAAGCATGGATGGGATAGATGAGAGGTAGTTGCCCACAGCAGTGGCAGCAAACCACAAGCCCATCATCAAGCCTTTGTACTTAGGAGGTGCAACCTTCGACACGAAACTGATGCCCATTGGGCTGAGGAGCAACTCGGCAAAGGTCAACACGAGGTAGGTGCCGATGAGGTAGGTTGGCACAACAGGATCGGCAGAAACGCCACCGTGGAGCTCTGAAGGAGCCACCTGACCGGCAGAAGCAAGGAGCATCACGAGATAGCCGAGACCAGCCACCATCATGCCCAAGCCAATCTTGGCTGGAGCAGAAGGTTCCTTGCCTTTAGCAGCCATGGCACCGAAGATAGCCATGGAGACAGGTGTGAGGGCAACCACGAAGAATGGGTTGAACTGTTGGAACTGCTGTGGAAGGATATTGATAGAGGCATCCATGCCGCTATAGAGGGCATAAGCACCACCCCAGAGGGCGAGAGTTACGATGCCGCAGATTCCTTTAGAAGAAGCCTTTTCGCTCTGGAAGGTAGCAAACAAAGTGTAGATAGATACAGCGATGAGGAACAAAGGCCAGATGTTGAAGCCGATGCGCAACAAACCGCTGACAGAGGTCTGCGTATAGTCGCGAGCGAAATAGGTGAGCGAAGAGCCGTTCTGGTGGAAAGCCATCCAGAAGAAGATAACGACAGCGAATACGAAGCAGAGAGCCACGATGCGGTCTTTGGTCTGTTTTGGAGTGAGCTCAACGACAGCCTCGTTGCCGCTCTCCTTGGCTTGTTTTACGTTGACGTCGGCATGGCGGAACCAAGGACGGCAAGCGAGATAGATGGCGATGGAGAGGATGAGCGAAACGCAAGCCACAGCGAAGCCGAGGTTGTAGGAGGTTGAGAGTTGGTCGATATAGAAACGGCTGAACTCCTCAACGGTGGTGTAGTCGCCAGGCATAGCAGCCATATATTCGGTCATCTTGTCAACATTGGTCATATCGCCACCGAGAATCTGATGTGCGAAAGCAGGGATGTCGGCCTTGTAGACGAGACCGCTCTTGCCCAACCAGAGGTTGACGAGATAGGTAGCGGCTGTAGGGGCGAACATAGAGCCGAGGTTGATGGCCATGTAGAAGAGGCTGAAGGCGGAGTCACGTCGTGCGGCATACTTCGGATCGTCGTAAAGATTACCAACCATAACCTGGAGGTTGCCCTTGAAGAGACCCGTACCGAGGGCTATGAGCACCAAGGCAAGCACCATGAGGGCGAGCGCCATGCCGCGACTCTCAAACGAGCTGACAGGCACGGTGAGACATACGTAGCCGAGGAACATCACGGCCACTCCGGTGATTACACATTTGCCGTAGCCAATCTTGTCGGCGAGGATGCCGCCGATAACAGGCATGAAATAGACGGCAGCCAGGAAGATAGCATAGAACTGTCCGGCGGCAGCGGCAGAGAAGCCAAACTTAGCCTGCAGGTAGAGCAGGAAGATGGCCAGCATGGTGTAGTAGCCAAAGCGTTCGCCGGTGTTGGAGAGCGCCAGAGCATACAGACCTTTGGGTTGTCCTTTAAACATAAGTTTTTCTATTTATTGATTGATTATTTTGCGGCTGCAAAGATACAACTTTTCAGTCGGACTATTGAACTGTCAAAACTATCGTACGCAGGCGTGCAGATCTTTTTTATCTCTTTCGTAATAATGCAGCCCATCGTGCAGGCTGTGAAAACCACAAATTGCAAAATGCAATTTAGATACGTTGTGCTGAGGTCAAGATATTTTCTGAAAACACAATGAATACGGGAAGTTAATTTAGGTGCAAAAAGGCGAACCGAGGTGACCCAAGCTAACATCGATGCCAGATGGCGATAGTGACGGGGGAATGAAAAACGCCATCCCTCATGATGAAGGATGGCGTCAGATGAAGATATTATATATATTTAATAATATTCAATAATTCTTGAACGTGTAATTGTATCTGGGGTAAAACAATCATACAGTACACTTTTTATGTCCCCTAAATAAATATTAATTTTCTCATCAA
>CALEJM010000174.1 GCA_937898265.1 uncultured Porphyromonadaceae bacterium | reverse complement strand
CGTTTCCGCTCGATTCATTTCGGACCGAAGCTGAAGAGCATTGGACAGGAAGCCTTCTACTGGTCGTTCAGAGAAGAAAACTGCCTCCAGACAAATATAATCAACAGAGCAAATAGCCCGATTATTTGCAACGATTAGACGGGAATTGTTACGATTTTGAAACTCCCGGAAACCATTCAGCAAAAAGCCTTCAGACTTCCCAAACATAAATTTTCAAACCGATTTTTTGAAGAAAAATTTTCGCTTCGGGCTCGCCGTTTCCTCGTTTCGCCCTTCCTCTAAATCTCCCGAAAAAATAAATCCTGATAAAGTGTTGTCAGATTGGAAAAAAAGACGTACTTTTGCACCGCTCTTCGAGAAAGGGCACTTAGGTAATTAATTTTTTAAAAATCAACTCAAAACATGGCAACTAAAATTAGATTGCAGCGTCACGGACGCAAAGGGTATGCCTACTACCACATTGTGGTTGCTGACAGTCGTGCAAAACGCGATGGTCGTTTTATCGAACGTCTCGGCTCTTACAACCCTAACACCAACCCAGCTACAGTAGATTTGAACTTCGAGCGCGCTCTTTATTGGATGAACGCTGGTGCTCAACCAACTGACACAGCTCGCACAATTCTCTCACGCGAGGGCGTTCTCTTGAAGAAACACCTCGAGGGTGGCGTTAAGAAAGGCGCTTTCGACGAAGCTACAGCAGAACGTCGTTTCAACGCTTGGAAAGAGTCAAAGGTTAAGAGCCTTGAGGCTATCAAGACCAAAGACGTTGATGCTAAGGTTGAAGCTAAGAAAGCTCGTCACGCTGAAGAAGTCAACATCAACAAAGCTAAAGCTGAGGCTTTGGCTGCTAAGTTGGCTGCTAAACGTGCTGCCGAAGAAGAGGCTAAAGCTGCTGAGGCTGCTGCAGAAGAAACTGCAGAAGAGGCTCCTGCTGAGGCTTAATCACTTAGGCAATAGCTTTACAAAAACAAAAGAGCCCGGAGTAATTCGGGCTTTTTTTCTATCCGATTACAATCTCCACTTCACGATACGATGGTTTGGCTGATCATAACGATGGTTCTACTCTTTGGAGTCGGCATCATGAGTAGCAGGAGCAATATCCTGTCGCCTACGGTGCTGACCTCGGCGGTGTGGCTCTTCTGCCTGCTGCTCTTCGTGGTGTTGCCTCATCAGCTGCCTGTTCCCAGTTGGCAGTTCCTGGGGGCGCTGCTCATCTGGACCCTCGGACTCTCGCTCTCGTCGATGACCATGCAGTCGGTCCGTTATCAGCCCTATCACGAAGAAGCCGACGTGACCACCCGAACCATCTACCTTGCCGTCTCGCTGCTCACCGTGCCCGGACTCGTCATGTTCGCCATGAACTCGCTCCAGGAGGCGCAGGCGCTGGGCTGGGCAAATGCCCTGAGACAATCGGCCATCGGTCGCTCCGGCGAGGGAGAAATCTATGGCGGACTGCAGGTGATCATCTGGCAGGTAAGCTACATGCTCGAACTCTATTACGCCGACAAAAGCTCCCGCTGGCGCGTATTCCTTGCGGGCGGCATCCTGCTGAGTTTCGCCTTCCTCACCATGTCGAAATGGGGCTTCCTCTCCTTCTTCCTGACCACCATCACGGTGCTTTATTTCAAACAGAAAATCACCCTCCGACATATCCTCATCGGCCTCGGCGTGCTGTTTGTTCTCTTCGTCGGCATTCAGGCGGCTCGCTATGCCACCGACTTCGACGGCGTGAACAAAAACAGCTTCACCGTACTCTATCTATTAAGTAGTATCAGTGCCTTCGACACCCTCGAGCCCGCCTCGGCGGCCCACTGGGGCGAGAATGTGTTCCGGGCATTCTATTCCATAGCCAACAAACTCGGACTCAGCAGCGTTGAGCCACCAAGCTCACTGTTGCCGTTCATCTCCAAGCCTATCGAAACCAATACCTACACCACGATGTATCCGTTCTTCAAAGACTTTGGCTACCTCGGCGTTCTTGTAGCAGCCTTGGCGATGGGCTCCCTCTATGGCTATCTGTTCAAAAAGGCGCAGTTGGGCGGAGCGTTCTATGTGTTGCTCTATTCCTTGTGCGTCAACTTCCTGGTCATCCAGTTTGCCAACGAGATGCTGATGACCTCCTTGTTGGCCTATGTCAAGCAGTGGGTCTTCCTCCTGCTGCCATTCCTTGCCACCAAATATCGGGTGTTTACCAAAAACAGCAAATCGCTTGTCAAGATAGATGACTAACAAATCCATACAAGTCGTTGTGGTGCTATATGGCATGAGGGCAGAGCAGAGCGTTGCGCTCCAAACCTTTATGCACTACAGCAAAGCACTTGTTGACGGATTCCATCTCTGCATCTACAACAACTCCACCGACATCACCGTCGACTACCCGCAAGCAGAAGTGGTGAACGCCTCCAGCAACGACGGACTTGCCAAGGCGTACAACCACGCACTGAGTCGGGCAGAACAGCACGGCTGCCCTTGGCTTCTCCTCTTGGACCAAGACACAGAGCTGACCGAGGAATACCTCGTGGCGCTCTCCCGCTTTGTCCGCTCCGCCGACAGCGAAAAACACGTAGCCGCCGTGCCGCGTCTGTTGGAAAACGGCATACAGATGTCGCCCACCACCTATCGCGCCTGGAGAGGCGTCGTGTGGCGTCAGAACCCCCTTCGCTCGACGCAGAAATCGTTCGCGAAAGGGGAAGTGGTCACCGCCTTCAACTCCGGCGCCCTGATGAATGTCACCATGCTCCGACTGCTGAACGGTTTCGACGAGCAATATCCTCTCGACATGCTCGACCACCGCATGTTCTACCGTTTCCACCAAAAAGGACTCCCCGTGGCTATCCTCTCCGTGGAACTCGCCCACAGCCTCTCCGAGAACGGAACCATGGGCAACGAACGCTATCAGGCGTATCTCATGGCGCATCGTCGCTGGGCTGCCCAGTTGGGCTGGCGCACCTTGGCGATGTTCCGTCTTCGCATGCTGCTCCGCTGGATACAGCTGTGGGGAGAGACCACCGCTGTTGAAAAAAGAAAATCTACGTTTCACATCATCTTCAAATAGCCGATGCGTACTGCCGTCTGCCTCATCAACTACAACGCCTTTACGGACACGATAGCTTGCGTGGAGAGTCTGCGCAACGAGCCGTGTCATATCGTTGTGGTTGACAACGGCTCCACTAACGACTCCGTAGCGCAGATGCAGCAAGCGTGGCAAGGAGAGATGAACGTCTGGACCACCGATGATGCCCATACGTTCCAACAGGTTGCTCGCGTTGAATCACCCCGTGTCCACCTCATCCTCTCGAAGAAGAACGGCGGCTTTGCTTACGGCAACAACGTATTGCTCCGTTTCGTCAAACAGCAGATAGCATGCACCTATGTGCTATGGCTCAACAACGATACGGAAGTGCCCGCAGGGTTCATCAACACCTTGGAGCAGACCGCTTCTCAACAAGGAACCGCCCAAGTGGCACTCGCGGCTGAAGAGCGTAACTTCTACACCGGGAAACGTCGTCACTCTGGCATCCATCACCTAAACCTCCCGACGGGACTTGCGTTCTCGTTCCCCTTGTGGCCCAGTCACCGCTATATCTGCGGCGCATGTCTCTTCACCTCGGTCGACGCTCCAGAGTGGGATGAGTCGTATTTCCTTTATTACGAAGACGCCGACTACGCCTTCCGTCTTCAGCAAAACGGCTATCAGATGAAAGCCACCTCCGCCACCCATTATCTCCACAAACAAGGAGTCAGCACGGGTCAGCACCGCGAGACCGTGCTTCGGAGCATGTGGCATTTCTATACCCTCCATTATCCGCGCCTTCGTCCATGGGTGCGTGCAATTCGTGCTATTCAGTACCTTCTGAGTGGCAATAAAACGGCACTTTCTGCGTTAAATAATAGTTATGAGAGTGCTCGTTAATGGACGTTTTCTCACCCAACAGCCAGCAGGTGTTCATCGTTATGCGTTCGAAATCTGTAGGGCGTTGGCTGAACAAGGAGTCGACATCTTGGTGTTGGCTCCCAACAAACCGTTCTATCAAAAGGAATTACCCTTTCCTGTAGAGCGAGTAGGACGAACAGCCTCTCACCTCTGGGAACAGGTGGAACTCCCATTATATGTTCGCCGTCGCTATCGGGGGGCATTGTTGGTGAACTTCGCCGGACTGAGTCCGATACTATATAATAATTGTGTCACCACGATCCACGACCTCTCCTTTTTGGAGAATCCGCAATGGTTCTCACGAGGTTATCGTTGGTGGTATCGGATGATGACGCCCCTCTCGGCACGTCGCGCCCGCAGAATCATCACCGTGAGCGAGTTCTCAAAACGCGAAATCGTCAGATTCCTCGGCGTGGCTCAAGAGAAAATCTTGGTAGCCTACAATGCCGTGGCCGACGACATGGCTGTTGGCAAAGCGCCTGAACATAAAGACTACGTCTTGGCAGTCTCGTCCATCGACCCACGCAAAAACCTATCACGACTCCTCGAAGCCTTTCGCGAGGTAAACCATCCCGATGTACAGTTGGTGGTTGTGGGAGCACGCAATAGGGTGTTTGCCGACGTCGACGGCTTAGAGGCAAACGATAAAAGGATAACCTTTGTGGGCTATCTGGATAGCGAGGCATTGGCAGCTTATTATGCCAATGCGAAAATCTTCGTCTACCCATCGCTCTACGAAGGCTTCGGCATACCGGTGCTGGAGGCAATGCACTTCGGCTGTCCGGTCTTGGTGTCCGACATACCGCCGCTCCACGAAGTGGCCGACGAGGCAGCTTTGTACTGCAACCCATTGGACACCCACTCCATCGCTGCTCAGTTGGAGCGTTTGTTAGGCGATGAAGATTTACGCTCCCGATTGGTAGAGCAGGGCAGAGAACGCTGCTGTCGCTTCTCGTGGCGTGAGTCGGCAGCCAAGATTTACAACATGCTTCGTACCCTTGAAGCTTAAAACAACTTGAAATAAATGGCAAAGATTCTACATATCTCCAAATTCTATTACCCATACTTTGGGGGAATTGAGGATGTAGCTCGTACGTTGGTGAGGGAGCTCGCCAAACATCACGAGCAGCGAATCCTTTGCTTCAACGATAAGAACGAGACCGTTGACGAAGTGGTGGATGATATCCCCATCACCCGCGTGGGCATCGTAGGCACCCTCTCGTCGCAACCCCTGGCACCTTATTTCCTGCGCCATCTAAAACGCGTGCTCAAGGTGTTTCAACCCGATTTCGTTCACCTCCATCTGCCGAATCCACTGTCGGCAGCACTCCTGCAGACACTTCGTCACCATAACCACAAACTCGTGGTTCACTGGCATTCCGACATTCTGGGTCAGCGTCTGATCTATCCGCTCTATCGGAAGTCGGAGCAACGACTCCTGGAGCAAGCCCACCGCATCTTCGTGACCAGCGAGGCGTACAAAGACTTCTCGCTCCCGCTGCGCAATCATAAGGATAAGACCATCGTGTTGCCGAATATCGTGAGCGAAGAGAAGATGCGTATGCGTCCGGGCGATGAGCTCCTGATGCAAGAGATTCGAGAACGCTGGGGCAACAAGAAGATAGTCTTCTTCGTAGGTCGTCATGTGGAATATAAAGGTCTGCGCTATCTCATAGAAGCAGAGAAACAGATGACCTCCGACTGTGTTGTCCTCTTAGCTGGTGAAGGCCCTCAGACCTATCTGCTGAAAGAGTTGGCCGCCAACAGCTCACGCATCCATTTCCTTGGCCGACTCTCCGACGATCAACTTCGATGCTACCTCCGTGTGGCTACGCTCTTTGCCTTTCCATCCCATCTGCGAAGCGAAGCCTTTGGCGTGGCTTTGGCGGAGGCACTCTATTGCGGACTGCCCGCCGTCTCCTTCAATGTGGAGGGTTCGGGAGTCACTTGGGTCAACCGTGACAATGAGACAGGTTTCGTTCTCCCGAACTTAGACGTTCGGGGATTTGCAGAAGCCGTTGACCGCATCGTCAACGATGATGCCCTCCAGCAGCGACTCTCCCAAGGTGCTTCAGCCTGGGTTCGGAGTCAGTTCTTGAGAGAGAATATCGTTGCTCCTTTGAAAGCCGTTTATGGCGAGGGCGAAGAACAGACCGTGGCCTCCAAGCGCGGTCGGATGAATGTCTCTGTCGTTCTCTATCGCAATAGCTTTGAAGAAGTGCAGACCTTGGTGCAGACCTTGCGTCAGAGTCCTGTAGTCAATGATATTTTGCTGATTGACAACTCTCCGGAATCAGACCAACGCTATCTTTCGCTCCCTGTGCGCTATACCCACATGAATGCCAACTTGGGCTACTCCACCACAGCCGATGATTAAAGCTTTGCTCAAAATAAATACTCCTTTCTCTCCATAATTCTATTATAATATAAAAAATAGAAAAACTTTTATTTTAGTTATGGCTGGAAGTAATTCAATGATCAGCTTAGTTAATTCAAGGCTAGAATATTCTAAA
>CALEJM010000173.1 GCA_937898265.1 uncultured Porphyromonadaceae bacterium | reverse complement strand
AGTGTAAATTTGCAGAGCAAATAAAATAGGAAAAATATCAACACAAATATGGATACAAAGAAATCACAAAGTGCAAACATTGAAAACAAGCGCAGCACATTTTTGCTGATGGGTCTTGTTGCAGTATTGGCGCTTCTATTTGTAGCTTTTGAATGGGCAGACAAAGTTAAAGTGTTTGACATCAGTTCAAACATAGACGTTGACATTGAGGAGCAAATGATGGAGCAAACTTTCCAAGAAGAAACCCCACCACCACCTCCACCAGCAGAGATTCCTGACGTTATCGAAGAAATCAAGATCGTTGACGACAAGACTGAGACTGCTGAAATCGACTTTAGTTCTGACGACGACAAGGACAAGGCTCAAGAAGTCATCAATGTTCCTGTTGTAAAACAAGAAGATGATGATCCAGACGACAAAGTCATCTTCCAAGTTGTAGAACAACAACCTGAATTCCCAGGTGGCAACGACGAGTTGATGAAATACCTCAGCCAAAACATCAAATACCCATCCGTAGCTGCACAAAACGGTATCCAAGGTCGTGTAGTTTGCCGCTTCACCGTTAGAAAAGACGGCACCATCGGTGACGTTGAGGTTGTTCGCCACGGCGACCACCCAAGCCTTGACCGCGAAGCTGTTCGCGTGATTGAGTCAATGCCAAAATGGAAACCAGGTAAACAACGCGGCAAAGCCGTTCACTGTAAGTTCAACTTGCCTGTTGTTTTCAAACTGAACTAATACCCCCAGACATACAGTTCGTGAAACATCCAAGCTCCTCGGCTTGGATGTTTTTTTATACCCTAAAAAACACGTTTTCCCGCCTATACAACTATATATATGACCTTAGATTGGAGCGAAGAAGTTGGAAACAGCAACAAACACCTGAAAAACAGCGAGAAAAACCATTTCACGGATTGCCGATAATTTATTATCTTTGCAAATTGGAGTAAAATAGCAAAATAGCACCAAAACATACACATAGCTATGAGTAAGATTGGTTTAGTAATCAGACACGAATACTCACAACGTGTAGCCAAAAAGTCCTTTTTGATTCTCACGTTGCTGATGCCACTATTGTTTCTTGCACTCATCTTCGTGCCACTCGGACTGGCGCAGATAGACAGCAAGGAGACACAGACGATTGCCATCGTCGACAACACGGGCAAATACGCCAAACTCTTCGAGAGCGATGAAGAATTCCGATTCCTCAGTGCCGACATACCCGCAAACTCACTGCAGGAAGAAAGCGAGAAGAACGACTATAGCGCCATCATCGTCATCACCAAAGACCTCACCGAGAGCGAAGACGGCGTGACAATCTATTCCAACCAGTTTGTCAACAACCGCCTCGAGCGCTACGTGACCAACGTACTCGAAGACTACGCCGAGCAGGAGCGCATCGACTCCTACAACATCCCCGACCTCAAAGAAATTATGGAAAAGACCCACGTCAACCTCAACATTCGCTCTGTCAAATGGGACGAGAACGGTGAGGAAGAGAGCGGTTCCGGCGAGATGGCGATGGCTGTCGGCTTCATCTTCACAATGATGATGTATATGTTTGTCTTCATCTATGGCGCTCAGGTAATGAACAGCGTTATGCAAGAGAAGACAAGTCGCATCGTAGAAGTCTTGGTTTGCAGCGTGAAGCCTTACGAACTGATGATGGGTAAAATCATCAGCATGGCTTTGGTGGGACTTACTCAGATAGGCATCTGGCTTGTTCTGACCGGTTCACTCGTTGCCATCTTCTCACCAATGCTCGCTGGCAGTCCAGAGAGTGCCTTGGAGACTGCAAGCAATATGATAGAGCCAAATGTAGACATGGAAGCAGCTTCAGAGACACTGATGCAAGAAGTGACAGGCATGTTGAGTGGCCTCAATTTCTTCCAACTCATCACTTGCTTCATCATCTACTTCATCGGTGGCTACCTGCTCTACTCCAGTTTCTTTGCCGCCATCGGTTCCGCTGTCGACAGCGAGACCGACACCCAGCAGTTTATGCTTCCAATCACCATACCTATCCTCTTCGGACTCTATGCCGCAATGTATAGTGCCGAGAACCCCGATGGTCCATTGGCTTTCTGGTGTTCACTGATTCCGTTCACCTCACCAATGGTGATGATGGTACGTCTACCCTACGGCGTTCCAATTTGGCAGTTGCTGATTTCTATCGCGCTGCTCGTGGCCACCTTCATCGGTGCCGTCTGGGTATCAGCCAAGATCTACCGCACCGGCATCTTGATGTACGGCAAGAAGGTGACATGGAAAGAACTTGTCAAATGGTTAAGATACTAAGATGACCATCGATAACAAACAACATACGATGACACGTCCGGTGATTGGCATCTCTGCCAACCACTGTGAGGAGACCTCACGCATTGCCGATGCCTACTGCGACGCCGTTCGTGTTGCAGGCGGCACCCCGATGCTAATTCCTGTCATCAACGAACCAGAATATATCAAGGAGGTGTGCAACCTTGTCGACGGCATCGTCATGAGTGGTGGCGGCGACATCCACCCTTCCTATTTCAACGCTCCGACCATCCCAGAGGCTGGCACGCCAGACCCCGAACGCGACGCCTACGACGTGGCACTGATTCGCGAGGCACAAGCTCGTCAGATTCCTATCTTCGGCATCTGCCGTGGCATGCAGATTCTCAATATCGTCTTTGGTGGCGACATCTACCAAGACATTGCCAAAGAGTTTGGACCAGCCCTGCCACACAGTCAGGAGGAGCCCAAACGCATTGCCACCCACTCCGTCAGCGTCAAAGCAGACTCACGTCTGGCACAAATCATGCAGCAGACCACGGTGGAAACCAACACCTTCCACCATCAGGCAGTCAAACGCATTGCCAACGAGTTTGAAGCCACAGCCTTCACCTCCGACGGCATCTGCGAAGCCATTGAGCATCCTTTCTATCCGATGATAGGTGTGCAATGGCATCCTGAACACCTCGCCATGGCTGGCGACAAAGCAGCACAGGCGCTGTTCCGCTGGTTGATTGAGGAGGCTAACTATTATCGTCGTGCCAAACAGTTGCATGCTGAGATTGTGACCCTTGACTCTCACACCGACACACCGATGGTCTGGACACCAGACACCGACCTCGGACAACGCTGCGAGGAGGCACAGGTCGACTTTGTCAAGATGGAAGAGGGCAAGCTGGATGCTGTGTTCACGGTTGCCTATCTGCCTCAGGAAAAGCTCAGCGACAAGACACGACAGAAGGCTTATGACGAAGCAGTCAGCATCTTGAAACGTGTTCGCCAACAGGTGGAGAGCAACAGCGACAAAGCGGCTATTTGCACAACACCCGACGAGATTTGCGAGGCGAAACGTCGCGGTCTGCGCACCATTGTGCCCGCCGTTGAGAACGGTTTTGCCATCGGCACCGACCTCACCAAACTGCAGACACTCTACGACCTCGGCGCACGCTATCTGACGCTTTGTCACAACGGCGACAACGACATCTGCGACTCCGCCAGTCGCACCGAACATACTCACCATGGCCTCAGCGACTACGGTCGCACGGTTGTGAAAGCGATGAACCGTCTCGGCATGATGGTCGACCTCTCCCACGCCGGCGAGGAGAGTTTCTGGCAGGTGCTTGAGGCATCGGAGAAGCCAGTGGTCTGCACCCACTCTTCTGCTCGCGCGCTCTGCAACCACCCACGCAACCTCACCGACGAACAGCTCAAGGCACTTGCTGCCAAGGGTGGCGTCTGTCAGCTCTGTCTTTACTCCGGTTTTCTGGTGGAAGAGGGCGAGGCTACGATTGAAAATGCTATGCGACACATCGACCACATGGTGAAGGTTGCAGGCATTGAGCACGTCGGCTTCGGTTCCGACTTCGACGGCGGCGGCACCATCATGGACTTCGGCCGCTATCCCGCATACAAGCTGGGGATCCCCTTCGTCGCCGTCCCCACGCTGGCCT
>CALEJM010000172.1 GCA_937898265.1 uncultured Porphyromonadaceae bacterium | reverse complement strand
AGATTGCAAACAACTTTTTTGACGCAATCTCTTGGCCAAGTTGTTGCTTAAAGTTTTCAACGCGTTTTTCAAGGTCTTCAGGCGTAAGTAAATCAGTTTTTGTAAGCACCACAATTTGCGGAAGCGACGCCAATTTTTCGCTGTATTTTTTCAGTTCTTTGTTGATTGTTAAATAATCCTCAACTGCACTCCTGCCCTCAATTTCAGCAATATCCACAAGGTGCAAAATGAGGCGCACTCTTTCCACGTGGCGCAAAAATTCATAGCCACGCCCTTTGCCTTCGCTTGCTCCTTCGATGATACCAGGGATGTCGGCCATACAGAAGGATTTGCCGTCGCGATATTCCACGATGCCGAGGTTGGGCACGAGGGGGGTGAAAGGATAATCGGCAATCTCAGGCTTAGCAGCTGAGACAACGCTGAGTAGGGTAGACTTGCCCGCATTGGGGAATCCTACCAAACCGACGTCGCCCAAGACCTTCAACTCCAGTATGACTTGACGCTCGATGCGTGGTTCGCCTGGCTGAGCATAACGTGGAGTCTGGTTGGTAGAGGTGCGGAAATGCCAGTTGCCCAAGCCGCCACGACCGCCTTTCAGCAGGATGACTTCTTGACCATCTTCGGTGATGTCGCAGAGGTATTCTCCGGTGTTGGCATCATGAACCACTGTGCCGCAAGGAACTTCGATGTATTTGTCGACGCCATTCTTGCCTGTGGATTTGTTCTCGGTGCCGTTGCCTCCATCGCCAGCAAAGATATGGCGCTCGTATTTCAGGTGGATGAGTGTCCAGAACTGTTTGTTGCCTCTAAGGATGATGTGACCGCCACGACCGCCGTCGCCGCCGTCAGGACCACCTTTAGGAATATATTTCGCTCGGTGGAGGTGAGCAGAACCTGCGCCACCTTTGCCGCTGCGACAGGTGATTTTTACGTAGTCTACAAAATTGGTTTCTGCCATGTTTCTGATGTTTTTGTGGGTTTGTGGTTATTTGTTTACGGCGTCAACGGCTTTGCATACACGTTCGAAGCACTCTTCAACGGTGGTGTCGTTGGAGATGGCAGCAAAGATGTTTTTCGCTTTGTAATAGTTCATGACTGGAGCAGTCTGCTCTTCGTAGATGCTGATGCGTTGACGGATGGTCTCAAGGTTGTCGTCGGCACGACCTGAGGTGGCACCACGGTTCAAGAGACGTTTGATGAGTTCTTCGCGCTCAACGCTCAAGGCGAGCATGATGTTGACTTTCTCACCATGTTTTGCCAACATATCGTCGAGGGCACAAGCTTGCACCTGAGTGCGTGGGAAACCGTCGAAGATGAAACCATTGGCATCGGCATGACGTGAGATTTCTTGCTCAAGCATTGCTATGATGAGTTCGTCGCTCACCAATTGACCTTTGGAAATAATGGCATCCACTTGTTTGCCAAGCTCAGAACCATTTTTGATTTCGGCACGAAGGATGTCGCCTGTTGAGAGGTGAACAAGGTTGTAGCGTTTCTCGATGAGTTCGCTCTGTGTGCCTTTTCCGGCGCCTGGAGCACCGAAGATTACAATGTTCAACATAAGTTTATTGTGTATTAAATTATTTTCTCGTTTAATCCTCGTCTTTGCAGAGGGTGTAGATGTGAGGCAGGTTGCGTCCGAAGCCGTCGTAGTCGAGACCATAACCAACGATGAAGCGGTTCGGAATCTCGATGGCAACGTAGTCGAGTTTGACTTCGTGGCGACGTGCTTCTGGTTTGGAAATCAGTGTGGCAATCTTGATGTCTTTAGCCCCTTTCTCTTTGAGTTGACTGATGAGGTTTACCATCGTGAAGCCTGTGTCGACAATATCTTCCACCACCACTACGGTGCGACCTTCGACACTTTGGTTCAAGCCGATGAGTTGCTTAACCTTACCTGTGGTTGCCATACCTTCGTAGGACGCCATCTTGACAAAAGAGATTTCGGCAGGGATGGTGATGCGTTTCATGAGGTCGGAAGCAAACATGAACGAACCGTTCAACACGCCAAGGAAGAGTGGCTTCTGATTGGCAAGCTCGGTGTTGATGCGGTCGGCAATACGTTGCACGTTGGCAAGGATTTCGCTCTCGTAGATAGAGAGTTCGAAGTACTTATCTTTTACTTTTACTGTTTCCATAACGTCTGTTTTTTGTCGTAGCAATTAGAGGATGCTTTGTGCCAAAGCACGGAAGAACTCAGCAGCAGGATGACCAGACTGCATGGCGATAGGGAGACCGCAGTCGCCGCCTTCGCGAATGCCTTGTACCAAAGGAATCTGTGCAAGGAGTCGGGTGCCGCACTCTTCTGCCAGCGCTTTGCCTCCGTCTTTACCAAAGATATAATATCTGTTGTTTGGCAACTCCTCAGGAGTAAACCAAGCCATATTCTCTACGATACCTAACACAGGCACGCCCACTTGAGGATTGGTGAACATGTCAATGCCTTTGCGTGCATCGGCCAAAGCCACTGGTTGTGGTGTGGTGACCACGATTGCACCTGTAAGTTTCAACAGCTGGACGAGTGAGAGATGGATGTCGCCGGTTCCTGGTGGCATGTCGACAATGAAATAGTCGAGTTCGCCCCAGAGCGCATCGCTGATGAGTTGTTTGAGGGCATTGACAGCCATGGCTCCGCGCCAGACGAGTGCTTTGTCGGGGTCAACAAAGAAACCGATAGACAAGACCTTGATGCCGTGCCATTCGATAGGGAGGATGTAGTCTTTGCCATTGATATTTTCTCCTTCAGGACGGGCGTCCTCAATGCCAAGCATCTTAGGCACAGATGGACCATAGATGTCGGCATCAAGAAGACCGACGCGTTTGCCTTCGTTGGCCAATGCAACAGCGAGGTTGACAGCTACGCTGCTCTTGCCAACACCACCTTTACCAGAGGAGACAGCGATGATGTTCTTCACCTCTTTCAATGGTTCCTCTTTTGGAGCAGGCGCAGGGGCGAGGGTCTTGATGGCGATGTTGCCTTTAATCTCAGCCTCTTCGTCAACATAGGTCAGGATGGCTTGTTCGCAAGCTTTGACCAATGACTTGGCAAATGGGTCGTTGGCACGTTTGAAAATCAGCGAGAAGGAGATTTTCTTGCCCTCGATGCGGATGTCGTCTTCCAACATGCCGGCAGAAACGACGTCTTCGCCGGTACCTGGATAGCGCACATGAGAGAGTGCGTCTTTTATGAGTTGTGGATAGTATGTCATAATATATTAAAGATTTGAGGGGATAGCATCAAAGAACGCACGGTTGGATTCAATCGTACGGCATGCTTCCTCATATCCTATTTTATAAATTGTATTTATTTTCGATTTGTCAAAAGTGGTGTAGTTTCGCGCTTGAATTGGTTCGATCATCAAATCACAAATACACTTTTCTATGACTGTGTTCGACTGAATCATAAGCGTGTAGATACGTTCTGCCACGTCTTTTATGTTGTTGATTTCGTGTTGTGTCATGATTGGGTTGACGTGTACACCAATCAATATGTCACAGCGCTCGCGAATGATGCTTGCTGGGAGGTTGCAAAAGATGCCGCCGTCAACAAACATCTTGTCGCCAATGATGGTTGGGGTGAGGGCAATGGGAAAACTTGATGAAGCAACGAGTTTTTCTACCAATGGTCCTCTGAAGAAATAGGTGTTTTTGCCTTCGTGGAGTTCCGTAGCGTTGACCACTAACGGAATCTGAAGTTCTTCAAATGTCTTGGCCGTCAGAAAGCTATCTAACAACGTATGCAGTCGGTCGTTGGAGGCAATGCCTAATTTGGTTTTTAGTCCAAGGCTGACATACTGAAAGTAGCTGGAGTCGTTGAGGAAGTTGCGACATTCCTCAGGTGAGTGTCCGTCGGCATAGAGAGCCCCAACGATAGCACCTGCGCTAACGCCAGAGATAAGCTCGGGACGGAGACCGATTTCTTCCAAAGCCTTGAATACGCCCAAGTGAGCAACGCCTTTGACGCCACCACCACTGAGTGCGATACCAAACCTTTTCTTCTCTATGATTGAATTGTGCATTGTTTTCTTAGTTGATGAAATGTGTCACTTCGTTGACCAAGATAATCATATAGGCAACGTAGAACACAATGAGTGCAATACCTTCCCAACGCTTGACGCTGCGGTCTTTGCTGTTGACGATGAAGAGCAACATCAGGACGCTGGCTATCGTGCCGATGAGGGCATCGCGTAAGAGGTTGTCGTAGGCAGGCAATGGGAAGATTGACGAGGTGACACCCAACACAAGGAAGATATTGAAGATATTGCTGCCGACTACATTGCCGATAGCCAACTCCGTGTGTCCTTTGAGTGCGGCGATGATGGAGGTGGCCAATTCGGGAAGCGATGTGCCGATAGCCACGATGGTGACGCCGATAACCGAAGCTGGGATGTTGAAGCGTGTGGCAATGGAGATGGCGCCTTCAACGGTGGCTTGTCCGCCACAAGCCAAACCCAGCAATCCGATTACGATAAGAAACAGTGTCTTGGGCATTGACATCAACGTGATGGTGTTCTCCTCTTCTTCCAATGTGCCTTCTTCCTTCTGTTTGGCACGCAGTTTCTTGGTGCCTGTCAAAGTGAGGTAGATGTAGATGATGAAGCAGAAGACGAGTATCATGCCCTCGTAACGGTTGAGGTCGGATTTTAAGGCAAAAAGCATGACCAACAAACTGGCTATGATGCTGACAATCACCTCCGGCGTTGTTCCTTTACTGCAGAAAACGGGTCGGATAGCAGCAGTACAGCCAAGAATCAGCAGTATGTTGGCAACGTTGCTGCCCAGCACGTTGGTGAGCGCGAGGTCGGTCTCGTGGTCGATGGCTGAGGCTAAGTTTACTACCATCTCAGGCATAGAGGTGCCCATCGCCACAACGGTCAGACCAATGACGAGGTCGGACATGTGGAAACGCTTGGCCAGACTGCTGGAACCGTCAACCAACCAATCGGCCGCCACCGTCAGCAATACGAAGCCGATGATGAGCAGAAGGTAGCTGGTGAACTCAGCACCAATGATACCGGATAGAAATTCTGTAAACAAGAGCAACATAGTTCAATGCTTTTTACTTGCGGAATAATTCGACAGCCTTGTTGACTGTCTCGTCGTTTTTATTGAAATAAGGGAAGTAGCCCTCATCGTTCAATATGTTACGAATGATGTAGCCAATCACTTGCTGTTCAAAGAGCTTCTTGGATTTAAGATATTCTTTGTTGTTGGTTGGCAAGCCATTTTCGTTGCAGTAGGTCAAGAACTCGTTCATCACCCCTTTTTTCAGCAGGTAAGCCTCCATGGCTTTCCAGTCTTTGATGGCGGTGAGTTCTTTGCGGTGTTTGGCGGTGTATTGAATGCCAAACTTGTATGGGAGCGACTTGTTGGCCGACTCACGGAAGAAGTTGGTGAAGTCGGAGGTGTCGCGAGGAACGAAGATGTCAGGCATGATGCCTCCGCCGTCCTTGACGATGCGTCCGTGGGCTGTGCGG
>CALEJM010000171.1 GCA_937898265.1 uncultured Porphyromonadaceae bacterium | reverse complement strand
AATCGCTGAATTTCCCCACAACGTACTGGAAGTGCTGCGCGGGCCGCTGGAAGACCGCTGCATACACATTTCACGAATCAAATACAATATAACATACCCCGCGTCATTCATGCTGGTAGCATCAATGAATCCCTGTCCCTGCGGTTACTATTCTCACCCTACTCACCCGTGTACATGCACTCCCGATGCCATCAACCGGTATCTGAACAGATTGTCAGGACCTCTAATGGACAGATTTGACCTCCATTGCGAAATTTCGCCCGTAACATTCGGTGAATTGTCCGGGAAGAGCAAGGCAGAGACAAGCGATGCCATCAGAGAGCGGGTCACCAGATCCAGGGAAATACAGGCAGTACGTTACAGGGAAGAGAACGGCATCTACTGCAACGCACAGATGAACTCACGCATGATACGCACCTACGCACAGCCCGATGCCGAGGGTTTGCAGTTGCTGAAACAGGCGATGATTCGCTTCAACCTCTCCGCCCGCGCCTACGACCGCATCCTCAAGGTGGCTCGCACCATTGCCGACCTCGAAGGCTGTCCACAGATCAACTCCGACCACATCTCCGAAGCCGTCGGCTACCGCAACCTCGACCGCGAAGGCTGGGCCGGATAAAGCATTTTGCCCTAACCCCTTTTAATAGAAAGACGATGCAGATGCACAATTTATGATTTAAGAAAATAATTATTGTGTTTTGATGTTGTGGTCTTAAAATAATTTGTATCTTTGCCGCATGGATAGTTTCTTTGATTTCCTTATCGGTTCCGGACTGTTTATCCTCATTATTTTCAGTCTGGCAATGAAATTTATTGCTGCTTTGTCACGAAAGAGCAAACAGGCAGCTAAGGAGCAACAGCATACTCTCACAGAGGATGTTGAGCATCAGTATGAGCACATGGATATGCCTCGTCAGCAGGAGCGTCCACGCAAGAAGCGCCGTCCTTCGTTTCAGGAGATTCTTAACGACTTGATGAATCAGCCTCAACAGCCGCAGCAACAGAAGCAGCGCCAAGCGCAGCCTCAGCCCGTATTTGAGGAGGGACAGCGCAGCACGCCACGCCACGAGGCTCAGAAGAAGACTCAGCAGGCTGAGGAGTGGAAGGGTGTTGAGGGTCTCACCGAGACACAAAAGCTCTTTATCTACAGCGAGATTATCAAACCAAAATACGAAGACGACACGCTTTAGCGGTCGGTCTGACAGAAACAGAAAAAGCCTTGAGATACGCATTCTCAAGGCTTTTCTTGTTTTTATGCCGTTGGGCAACGGTTATTTGCCGAAGTCGAGTTGCAGACGGGAGAAGGAGAAGGGGAGCAACTGCTCTACGCTTTGGAAGCGGAGCGTGCCTTGTTCGCCATAGAGGAGCACCTCGAGGGGCGTATCGTAGCGCTGCTGGGTCTCCATGAGCACTTGACGACAGGCACCGCAAGGGGAGATGGGCTGCTCGAGGAATCCGCTCTCGTTGTAGGCTGCCACGGCGATGGCTACGGGTGCCGACTCAGGATAGCGGGCGTTGGCCATGAACATCGTGACGCGCTCGGCACAGAGTCCCGACGGGTAGGCGGCGTTTTCTTGGTTGTTGCCCACCACGGTCTCTCCGTTGCTGAGCAGCACAGCCGCCCCCACATGGAAATGGGAGTAAGGGGCGTAGGCATTGGCGGCAGCCTCTTTGGCGAGGTTGACCAACTGCTGCTGAGTGGCGGAGAGTTCGGCGAAGTCGAACAGCTCGGCGTTGATGGTCAGTGAGACGGGTTTCATAGGTGCGACTTAATGAAACAGTTCGTCGGAGGAGACGATGAAATTGGCGATGTCTTGGTCGAGGATGGTGGAGTGGAGCACGACGTGGAACTTCACCTTAGCCTTGCAGAGTTTGTCGGCCACGACGCCATATTGCTTAGAGAGTTGTGACTTATAGACAGGAATCAGCATCTCTTCCAATGCCTCCTCGGAAGGGAGTTGGTCGGAGACGATGTCGAAATACATGAGATGTTCGGTGCCGTTGGTTTCGAGGCGTGAGAGGGTTTGAATCTCATCAATAATGAGTGGTACTGGGCCGAAGACGCTGTCGTCGATGAGTTTGATGGATGCTTTCCAGTCGAGGTCGGAGAAGTCCTCTTCGGAGAAGGGGAGTTCCACCTGCTCGCCCTCGCCGAAGACTTCATCGTTCTCAAGCATCTCATTGATAAGACGGTTGTAGTACTCGGTCTCTTCAAATGGGAGGACATAGCGAACAAACGGTTTCTCGCCATTTTGCGAAATCTCCATACCGATGGTCATTGCATTCTTATAGACTAAAGGAATGATATCCATTTCTGCCAAACGCTCAACCACATAGGCATGTGCAATAGCGGTATCTTTTATTTCTTCTATGATTTCTGGGTGTGCTTTGAGAAAGTCAACCATCAGAATCAGGGTGTCGACCTCCACGCGGTAATCGAGATGAACGGAATAATCGGACACTTGGGAGTCGTCGTTGGTCAACTTTTTCAAAAAGTCTAAATGTTCGAGGAGTTCGTCGTCAAGAGGATGATTCTTTTTGGAGTGGCATGCAGGGAAGAGCATGGTGGCAATGAGAACCACAATCATCAAAGGGGAAAAGAGTTTTTTCATTATCTGATTTTTTATTTGTTTACGTTTAGAGGTAGATGTGCTGATGCTCGTCGGCAATGGTGATCCAGTCGACGTAATTGTTGAACGGCACCACCTTGGCGGCAAGCTGCTCGGGGAGGTTGATGTTGAGAATCTCCTGCGGATTGTCGGAGTGGATGGTGAGGATGGCCTCGCGTGGCTGCACGGTGTTGATGAGCTGTGCGATGTGGGCAGGCAAGGCGTGTCCGGAGGTGTGGATGTCGACCACGTCGTTAAAGAGGGAGCGTATCTCGGCAAACTCAGGCATGAGCTTTCGGTTGAGTTCGTTGAGGTAGTTTTGTGGCCAGCAGGCAAAGATGAGTCCGTAGTCGCGTTGGTTGGCATTTGCCATCACGTTGCGCAGCATGCCGATTTGGTCGGTTAGCACGGGGTAGATATAGCGTTCGTGGTTGGACGCCGGGATAGTGTCCGACTTGTTGATGAAGCTGAAGTTGAACACCTCCGACTCGCGCCTTCCGGAGTTGCTCCGCTTGTAGAGACGGAGAGCGGCGGCGAGGCGTGGACTGGTGACCCACATCCGTTTGCCGACGGAGGAGGCGGCGTGGCTGATGGTGGCAAGACGCTCGGTATCGGTGGCAGAGCAGAGCACGACGGTGTGGCGGTGACTGCGCATGAACTGCGCCATCGGAGCCACGAGTTCCTCTTCGTAGGGTTCTGCGTCTGAGGTGCCGAGCATCGTGCCTTCGGTGATGAGCACGTCGATGGGGAGCGCGTTGGCGTGGAGCAGCGTACAGAGGTTCTGCTGCACCCAGCCGTGGAGACGGAAGTCGCCCGTATGGAGGATGCGTTTGCCACCGGCGGTGATGAGGAGCATGGCGGGGTCGAAGACGGAGTGGGAGACGGCGATGGGGGTGATGCCGATGTCGCCAACCCAGAAGGTGCGGCCCATCTCTCCTTGCGTCGGGTTGACCCACGTGCCTACCTTGCCGCCCAACGGGAGCCATGGCGGACAGCCCGCCTTGGTGCCTTTGCTCATGTGGACAGAAACGGTTTTTGGGACATAGGGAAGGAGTCCGGTGTGGTCGAGGTGGGAGTGGGTGATCACGACGGAGGTGTAGCGTCGCGGCTCGTTGGCCAACAACGCTTCTACGCGCTTGCGGTCTTCCTCCTCGGAAGGGATGCCGTGGTAGGGGAAGTTCTGACCGAGGTCGATGATAACCTTGCTCTTAGCGGTGCGTATCTCGACGATGCAACCGCCTATCTGATAGGCGCCTCTATGGACGATAAGTTTGACGTCTGCCATGTGGTGGGAGGTTGGATTTGAGGGTGTAAAAATACAAATTTGTTTTTTGTTAAGACTAATTTTTCGGAAACTTTAACACAAAAGTTGCGGAAAAGAGGCGGCAAAAAACCTTGGTTGAGGTTTTGGTAAGAAAAAATGGTGGACAACATTGATATTTCAAATGAAAATACTTATCTTTGCAAGTCGTAATGTGCGGTGGTGTGTCGTGGCGGAAACGGCGCGTTTCTGCGAGTCAACACACTGAGGCACAGATACCAAGAAAAAGAAACAATACAATAAATATCTTTATACAACAATGGACAAAAAATTCTCACGCAGACACATCGGTATCACCGAGAAAGATCTGCCAGCAATGCTTGAGACCGTAGGCGTGAAAAGCGTTGATGAACTCATCGACCAAACCATCCCTGCAAACATCCGTCTCAAAGAGACTCTCCCTCTTGGCAAAGCCATGACCGAGGCTGAGTACTTCAACCACATCCACGAGTTGGCACAGAAGAACATCATCGCCGACAACTACATCGGTATGGGCTTCTACGGTTGCGAAACTCCAGCCGTTATCCTCCGTAACATCTTCGAGAACCCAGTTTGGTACACCTCATACACTCCATATCAGGCAGAGATCTCACAAGGCCGTCTTGAGGCTTTGTTGATATACCAGAACATGATCCGCGACATCACCGGCCTGCCTCTCTCAAAC
>CALEJM010000170.1 GCA_937898265.1 uncultured Porphyromonadaceae bacterium | reverse complement strand
TAGAGGCTATAGAAGCGAGGGGGCAAGGGGCGAGGGGACAATCAACGGGATTGCTTTTCTGATTGGGCATATTGGATACTATATATAATATATATTGTATTAAGACTGAGAGGTTGTTTTCTGTTCTATATATATTATATATTGTATCGGGGAAAAGAGAGTCCGCCAACCTGGGGTAGGAAGGCGGACTGCTTATTGGGATGAAAAGTAGGTTATTCTTCTGTTCTAAATTCAGGGTCTTCGGTTGTCGGGGCAGCGTTTACTTGTCGTTTACGCGAGATGGCGAGATAGATGAAACCACCACCGACGCCAGCGGCAACGGCAAGGAGACAGATGCCCAAGATTGGACGATAGTAAATCCAAGCGATGGCAATCACGATGAGCGAGTAAGCAAAACCGATGACATAGCAGATGAGTCCGATGCCCCAGCCGATAATCTTTGATACGAAAGGCAAGACCTTGGCCAGAGTCTCAATGAAGCCGAGAATCATCTTAAGAGCCAACGACACGAGGATGAAGCCGAGGGCACGGAGCACCCAAGTCCACACTTTGTTGGAGTGTTCGGCACTCTGCATCATTTCTTCAAGAGTGTGTTTGCCGCTGGTGATATATCTCTCGTGGCTTTCGTTTTTGGTCTTGTAGTCAACAAAAGAACGGCCTTCAACAACAGCAATCAAAGAGATTTGTGCAGAAGGTTGGGAATTTAAGAAGGTTACGCGGACATCGCCAACGGAAGGATTGCCGGCACTACGACCAAGATAAACCTGATTACCCATCACATGAACCCAGTCGCTGCCATTGGAACTGGTCATGGCGTTAGCCACATTGTTGAATACTTGATTTGAGAGCGACTGCGATTTGAACACCAACTCATTGAGTTCAGCAAGTTTTTCTGCACTGATATTCAATACAGTATTATTTCTTTCTGAACACGAAGAGACCTCAGGAATGAAGCTTTGCGGCATCTTATAAGCGCCAAAATCTACTACAGAAGCATAGAAAGTCTCCTCCTCGAAGTTGTTGACAAGGATAGCAGTATTACGACCTTGATATGCAGGATCGTGGAAATTCTTTGAGTCAACAGGTTTGCGGACCCACTCACACTCATAAGTATAAGTTGTCGTCTCCTCCATTGAACCGCCGATTTTCTCTTTTGTCTCGGTCTTAGAGTGCTCAACCCATTGATAATACTCCACTTGGCGAATCAGCGAAAGGGCGTTTACCTTAACGCCGAAGAAAGTATCCTCCACCGTATCGGTTGTCGTAGCAATGCCGTTGGCATGAATGAGTTGTCCTTCTGGAGCGACAGTTTGGATGTCGTCAACATGAACGGCAGTCTTGCCTACCTCCTTGATATCTTGCGCAGTATGAACAGCGCGACCCTCGTTCCACCAAAGGAGAATGGTAGCCACAACGAAAAGTAGCAAACCCAGGCCGATGCCTCTGAAAGAGTTGCCGACACGCTTGCCATAGCCAGTTTTTGTTGTCTGTGTATAAGCCATATAACAAAAAAATAATAAATTCGCAGAACTATAGTATAGATTGAGATGCAAAGTAACCGTCAGGCAAAGCTCTGCGAGGCAACGCCTTGACGGGAAAATTCGGTCTACTTCACCACCGTTTTACACGCCTCAGAGATGTCGTCGAGGGTAATTCTCGACAGCTCCTCCTTCGACAGATTCGAGCGTTTGCCTAAGCGGTTGGCCTGATTGATGATGGTCTGCTCAAACAGATTACGGACGTAACGACCATTGCCGAAATTCTTGGTCTTATGCGCCACCGTCTTTTTCAGGTCTTGCCGTAAGAACTTATCGGCTTCAGGGTCAAGTTTGTAGCTGTATTTATTGACACGCGTCATGAAAATCTCGTAGAGATCATCCGACGAGTAATCCGGAAACTCAATATAACGGGCGAAACGAGACTTCAAGCCAGGGTTAGCATCAATGAAATGCTTCATCTCGTTGGTATAGCCAGCCACGATAACCACAAGTCGGTCGCGGTCGTCTTCCATACGTTTCAGCAGCGTAGCAATCGCCTCGTCGCCATAGTCGCCCCCTTTGACCTCCACCAACGCATACGCCTCGTCGATAAAGAGTACGCCATCAAGGGCGGAGTCGACAACGGCATTAGTCTTGACAGCCGTCTGACCCACATATTCCGCCACCAGTCCGGAGCGGTCGGTCTCCACCAGATGACCACGTTTGACGATGCCGAGGTCCTTGTAGATGCGGGCAAGGATACGCGCCACAGTGGTCTTGCCGGTACCCGGATTGCCCGTAAAGACGCAGTGATAAGAAATCGTAGTATTCTGAAGTCCTTGTTCTTCACGCTGTTTTTGGATGCGGACGAGGTTTGCCAACGAAGTCACCTCCTGTTTGACAGACTCCAATCCAATAAGTGCATCCAACTCCTTATAAGGGTCGCCCTCAAGCACTTCCGACACCAAGATGCTGTCTGAAATCTCGGTGACGGACTTCTCGTTTTGCCAACGGTCGGCATTCTCCTCCTCCAGAATCTGTTCCAAATCCTTTGGGTCGGACTCTGGGGAATCATCGCCCGGATAATCGTTATGCTTAGCAAGGAAACCGATGAACAAGATCATCAGGAAGACCAGGGAACCGAAAAGTATCGCTTGTTTTTTCGGACTATTCATGAACTGAGAGTTAGGATTTTTGTACAAGTAAATGATTTTCAACGCCACGATAGGCAAGGAGACGAAAAACGTAAGCAGCGAAAGCCCCATGAAGAACGTTGTGAACAACGGAAACGGGAATCCCACCTCGCCCTCTGGCGGATTGAAGATAGCGAGGTCGACAGCCACGCCAAGCAACGTCAGCAACAAGCCGACGGCAGCCTCGATGACGAGAACCCAGAGATAGGAGAGCGGATGTTCTTTTGAGAGAAACTTCATAGCGTTTGAAAAGCCTCCGATTTGCCCCCTGAAACGCAAGGACCAAATCAGGGAGCAAAGTTAACAAAAATAATCGGAAATCACGGTGGTTAAGTGCAGAAATATAGACTACAATCTACACAAAATGAACCTTTTCAACACCTACGGCATGGTGACAAAGAGACCACTTGCCAGAAAAAGCGAAACGAAATCAACTATACCATAATAATATATATTGTATCGGAACAGAATTTGCGGCTCCGATTTTCGCCTAACGAAAAACCATTTGGCGGCAACCATCAAGATTATAAAACTAACCGCCGCGGAAACGAAACCAACATCCGGGGTTTCCTGTCGGTTGTTTCCAAACCGCTGCTTGCGGCAAGATTTCCGAAACCTGAAAACCTGATCGGCAGCGCTTGGGGAGTTTTCAAAAACGCAAAAATCAGAAAAACGACAGACGCCCATCCTACAAAAGCTCAAAAAACCAAATGGCGAAAGGCAGCAAGAAAGCCTAACTCGCCGAAACAAAATGAAAACATGCCCCAAGAATCAGCATCTGCAACATCGTCTGCTGAAAAAAACAAACGAAAAAAGAGAAGAAATTGCCCATAAGCCGAAAAAATGTGTTATCTTTGCACTCGAAAAAACAAGATGGGTCAAGAAAGAGTTTCAGCCGACTGAGTTGAAATTCTTTTTGTTTTACCCGACTCAAACAAAACGACATTAAACAAGAAAGATCAAAAAATATGGCAACAGTTTACATGACAGAAGAGGGCTACAAAAAACTCCTTGAGCAAATAGCCCACATGGAATCAGTAGAACGCCCAGCCATCTCAGCTGCTATCGCCGAGGCACGCGACAAAGGCGACCTCTCCGAGAACTCAGAGTACGACGCCGCCAAAGAAGCACAAGGCATGCTCGAGATGAAGATTGCACAGTTGAAAGACACCTTGGCCAACGCCCGCGTAATCGACGAGAGCCAAGTCTCAACCGATACCGTTCAAATCCTGAACAAAGTGACCGTGAAAAACCTCGGCACCGGCAAAGAGAGTGTCTACATGCTCGTCTCAGAGAGCGAGGCCAACCGCAAAGAAGGCAAACTCGCCACCAGCACCCCTATCGGACAAGCATTGCTTGGCAAGAAAGTGGGCGACGTGGTTGAAGTGAACGTTCCTGCCGGTATCATGAAACTCGAAATCCTCAACATCTCATTATAAAACCGCAACAACGCGATGGCAACACTGTTTACACGCATCATCAACGGCGAAATCCCTTGCTACAAAGTGGCTGAAAACGAGAACTACTTCGCATTTCTCGACATCGCCCCAATGGCCAAAGGACACACCCTGGTGATTCCAAAGAAAGAGGACGACTACATCTTCCACCTCGACAACGAGACCTACAGCGGCTTGATGCTCTTTGCCAAAGAAGTAGCCCTGGCGCTGGAGAAAGCCGTTCCATGCAAACGCATCGGCGTGGCCGTGATGGGCATGGAAGTGCCACACGTTCACGTTCACCTCGTACCACTTCAACGCGAAGGCGACCTCTCAATTGAGAAACCAAAACTGCAGTTGCCAAGCGAAGAAATGGTAGAAATTGCGCAAAAAATTGCGGAAGAATGGCAGAAGATGAAGAAGTAAAGAGGCAGAATTGCCATGCTTCTTCTTCTAAGAGCCACAAAACAAAGCAGATAGACGCCTCAAAAAAAATCGGGCGAAAATTTGCACCTAACACAATAAAACAGTAATTTTGCACTCCCATTTGATGGGTAGAATGATGGCGGGATAGCTCAGTTGGTTAGAGCGTCGGATTCATAACCCGGAGGTCATGAGTTCAATTC
>CALEJM010000169.1 GCA_937898265.1 uncultured Porphyromonadaceae bacterium | reverse complement strand
CATCCGCGACTATCATGTCGGCGGCGTCATCCTATTCGAGTTCGATGCTCCCACGGGCACACACCACCGCAATATCCAATCGCCCGAACAGGTGAAAAGCCTCTGTGCCGACCTTCAGACACTCACATCCGAAACACTTTTCATCAGCATCGACCAAGAGGGTGGCAACGTAGCCACGACCTTTGTCCAACGATGACTCAATGACGGAACCGGTGGCTTCCTTGGTTGGGTCGGCTTTGAGGTCAAGCAGCTCGGCTTCAAGCAATACCTTTTCCAAGAGTTCGTTGACACCGATGCCTTGTTTGGCTGAGATGTCTTGTGACTGGTATTTACCGCCCCATTCCTCAACGAGGTAGTTCATGGCAGCGAGGCTCTCTTTGACTTTATCTGGGTTGGCGCCTGGCTTATCAATCTTGTTGATGGCGAAGACGATAGGCACGCCTGCGGCGGCTGCGTGGTTGATAGCCTCAACGGTTTGTGGCATCACGTCGTCGTCGGCAGCCACGATGATGATGGCGATATCTGTTACCTGAGCACCACGGGCACGCATGGCGGTGAAGGCTTCGTGACCTGGGGTGTCGAGGAAGGTAATCTGACGTCCGTCTTCGAGGGAAACGTGGTAGGCACCGATGTGCTGTGTGATACCGCCTGCCTCACCGGCGATGACGTTGGATTTACGGATGTAGTCGAGCAAAGAGGTCTTACCGTGGTCGACGTGACCCATGACGGTAACGATTGGTGAGCGTGGCACAAGGGCTTCTTCGTTCACTTCTTCCTCTTTGATGGCGTGAACCACTTCGGCGCTGACGAATTCGGTTTGGAAGCCGAACTCTTCAGCTACGATGTTGATGGTCTCTGCGTTAAGGCGTTGGTTGATGGAAACCACAAGACCCATGGCGAAGCAGGTGCCGATGATTTCGTTGACGCTCTTCTTCATCATGGTTGCCAACTCGTTGGCAGTAACGAACTCGGTGATTTTGAGAATCTTTGATTCTGCCAATTCCTGTCCGAACTGCTCTTGTTGTTGTTCGCGGATATTCTGTCGTTTTTCGCGACGGTGGGAAGCGCCCTTCTTGTTGATTTCCTTATTGTTGGTAAGGTTGTTGAGTGCCTCCTTGATTTTCTTTGACATATCCTCGTCGCTTGGTGCGTTGTTGGCAGCGTTGCGATCGTTGCGGACGTTTTTGTTGTTCTTGAGGTTTTTGTTGTCTTTACGGTTGTCCTTGTTGTTGTTAGGATTGTTGCCGTTATTGTTGTTTTGCTTGCCTTTGTTTTGGTTGACAACTGCGTTGATGTCGACTTTGGTGTGTCCGATACGCTCGCGTTTCTTCTTGTCGCCATTGCCGCCAGTTTGGCCGTTGTTGTCGTTCTTAGGCTTGCCGTTTTGGTTTTGGTTGTTGTTTGGTTTGTTGTTGTTATTTTGTCCGTTGTTAGGCTTGTTGCCTTCTTTGTTTTTCTTGTTTTTCTCGTGTTTTTGCTTTGGTGGTCGTGTGGTTTGGTTGATGCTGTCCAATTGGATTTTGCCAACGATTTTCGGACCGGTCAAAGTGGTTGACGAGGTAGATGAGACAGTTGGTGTTGCAGAGGGTTCAACGGGTGTGATAACAACGGTGTTCTGTTGTGCGGCAGCCACTACGACGGGTTTGATGGTGGGTGCTTCAACAGGTTTGGTGACGGGTTTCTCTGCGGTTGCAGGTTTCTCTTCTGCCTTTGGTTTGGCAGTTGGTTTGTCCTCTTTCTTGGCTTCTGCTGCTGGCTTGGCAGTTTCGGCTTTAGGGGCTGGTTTCTCAACAACAGGTTTTTCTTCTTTCTTTTCAGGAGTGACAATGGCTTTCGGTTCTTCTTTCTTGGCTACTTCTTTCGGAGTCTCTTTAGGCTCTTCTTTGGGTGCAGGTGTCTCTTTGACTTCTGCTTTTGGTTCTGCCTTTTCTGGTGCTGGCTCGGCAGGTTTTTCTGCTTTGACCTTTTCTTTTTTGGCAGGTGCGGGTTTTTCTGCCTCTTGTTCGTAGCCTGTGGCTACAACGACGGCTGAGGCGTCTTTGTTTTTGCGCTCATTGGACAATGCCTCGCTCTGTTTCTTCAAATCTTGGTCTTTGCCAAATTGCTTTTGTAGCAGTTCCACTTGTTCGTCGGTGAGTTTGACGTTGACGTTGAACTCGCCTTCAAAGCCTTTCTTTTTCAAGAAATCAACAATGGTGTCTTCACCAACGTTGAGTGTGGTAACTAATTTTCCTAATCTTATTGCCATGTCTCTTTTACTCCTTTTTATGAATTAAAACTATGTGTTGTTGGATTGATATAGTGTGTGTAAACCCGTCTGTTGGTGTGTGTTATTCGGCGAATTCTTCGCTGAGGATGCGGATGATGTCGTCGATGGTTTCTTCCTCGAGGTCGGTGCGTGCGATGAGTTCCTCGCGTGAGGTTTTGAGCACTTCTTTGGCGGTGTTGAAGCCGTTGGCTTTGAGGAGGTCGATGACCCAGTTGTCGATTTCGTCGTTGAATTCGTCGAGGTAGATGTCGTCGGCGTCAACGGTAGCTTCTTCTTCGCGGTATACGTCGATGGTGTAACCGGTGAGCATGCTAGCGAGTTTGATGTTGTTGCCGTTTTTACCGATGGCGAGTGAGATGTCTTCTTGTTGCATGTAGACGTCGGCGCGTTTGTTTTCGTTGTCGAGTCCGATGGAGACGATTTTTGCTGGGCTGAGTGCGCGTGAGATGAGGAGGCTTACGTTGCTGGTCCAGTTGATGACGTCGATGCTTTCGTTGCGGAGTTCGCGAACGATACCGCTGATGCGTGCGCCTTTCACGCCTACGCATGCGCCTACTGGATCGATGCGGTCGTCGTAGCTTTCAACGGCTACTTTGGCGCGTTCGCCTGGCACGCGTACGATTTTCTTGATGGTGATGAGTCCGTCTTTGATTTCTGGTACTTCGAGTTCGAAGAGGCGCTCAAGGAAGAGTGGTGAGGTGCGTGAGAGGTAGATTTTTGGGTTGTTGTTTTGGTTGTCTACTTTCACAACGACGGCGCGCACGTAATCGCCTTTGTGGTAGAAGTCGCTTGGAATCTGCTCGTTCTTTGGGAGCAGGAGTTCGTTGTTGTCTTCGTCAAGAAGGAGCACTTCTTTTTTCCACATTTGATAGACTTCGCCTTTGACGATTTGTCCAACGATTTCGCTGTATTTCTCGTAGAGGGTGTCTTTCTGTACGTCGAGCACTTTGGATGCGAGCATCTGACGGAGGTTGAGCACGGCGCGGCGGCTGAAGGCGCTGAATTCTACCTTTTCTGTCACCTCTTCGTCGACCTCGTAGTCTTCCTGAATCTTTTGTGCTTCCGACAAAGGAATCTCGAGGTTGGTGTCGGTAACCTTGTCGTCTTCCACAACAATGCGGTTGCGCCAAATTTCTACGTCGCCTTTGTCAGGGTTGATTACGATTTTGTAGTTTTTGTCGGAACCGTATGTCTTTGTGATGACGTTGCGGAACGATTCCTCCATGATGCTCATCAGAGTTTTGCGGTCGATATTTTTTGTTTCTTTGAACTCTGCAAATGTGCTGATGAGGTTAGCACTTTCTGTTTTAGCCATAGCTGTCTTATCTTTGGTATTGCTTTTTTTTGTTGGTTGTTAGATTTCAATCATGCGGCACGTGCTTTTCACTTCGTTGTATGCGAAAGTGAAATTTTGCAGCTGAAGCGTCTTGCGTTTGGCGCCTTCGAGTTTGACCATCATCTCTACTTCGATGGTGAAGTGTTCGCTGTCGGCCTCTTTCATCACGCCTCTGAGTTTTTTGCCCTCTTTGGTAACCACTTCAACTTTTTCGCCAACCACGTTTTCGTATTGTTTGACGATTTTGAATGGGGTGGTGAGACCCGTTGAGCCCACTTCGAGGTCGTAGTTGTCGAGTTCTTCGCCGTAGTGTGCTTGCAGACTGCGGTTGATTGCGGCGCAGAGTTCCATGTCGAGTCCGGCTTTGGAGTCGAGCTCGATGGTGATGGCGTTGCTGGCGCTAATCTCCACTGTCACAAGGAATGCGTCGCGTTCGGCGATGCATTGTTCCACCAGTTGGGTGAGTTCGGATGTTGAAATCATTGCGATAAAAATAAATTAAGAGAGGGGAACTGTCCGTCCCCCTCTAAGTCGCTGCAAAAGTACAAATTATTTTCTAAATATCAATGCTTTTCCCAAGTTTTTTCTTCCTAAGCCCGAAAAAGGGGGTGCGGAGGTCATTTTGGGCTATGGCTCGTTGTTGTTGCCGATGGCGTATTCCAACTGAGCCTGACAGAGATAGCGGTTGCTGTAGGCGTCGATATAGGCTTGCATCACGTCGCGGTAGGTTTGTTGGGCGGTGAGAAATTCCAGGAGGCTGCTCTCGCCGCGTTGGTAGCCCACCTTGCGACTCTCCACAATCTGTTTGGCGTCGCGCAGCAGTTCGCTGTCGTATTTCTTGAGCACCTCGTTGGCAGCCACGAAAGCGTTGTAGGCCTGGGCGGCTTCCATGCGCACCTGCATCTGGGCAGCTTCGTAGTATTTCTGACTTTGAAGCACCTGACTCTGCGCCACCAGTTTCTCGCCTTTGTTCATGCTGGTGAACTTGATAGGGATGGCCACGCCGACGCTGAAGCCGCTGAATTGAGGGGCGGGCGCCAGTTCGTTGCGCACCTCGGTGTTGTAGGAATAGCCCACGCTGAGGCTGATGTCGAGGGCACGCGACGCCTTGACCAAACGGAGGTTGTTCTCCGAGAGGGTCTGCGCCAGCTCAGCCTCTTTGAGGTCGGCGCGCTGGGCAATGGCTTGTCGGCACGCCTCCTCCTCGCTGTAAAGCAGGGCGCGTTGCGGAAGATGGTCGTCGGCAAGGTCGGTGATGCGCTCGCCGCCACAGAGTCGTGAGAGGTTCATCAGCGCATTGCGGTACTCGGCGCGCATGGCAATCAGCTCTCCCTCAAGGGTGTGCGCCTCCACCTTGCTTTGGGTGGCATCGGTGAGACCCACGTCGCCCACCAGCAGACGGATGCTGTCGCTGGCAGCCACCTGACGCATGTCGGCCACCGCCTGCTCAAGCACCTTGACATTCTCGCGGAGTCGCCACGCCTCAGCCCACGCCTCGGCAGCCTCCAGGCGGAGCGCGCTGAGGAAGGCAGCCACGGCAGCTTGGGTCATCTCCTGCTCGGTCTGGGCAACGCGGATGCCCGCGCGGCGTGAGCCCGCCAGGTTGATGTCGTAGCTCAGTCCGACGTCAACCGACTGGCCCATTTGCAACGACCAGTCCTGGTTGTTGCCGTACTCCACCGACAGCTCGGGATCGTTGATTCCCTTGGCAGTCTTCACGTTGGCGGCGGCGATATCAATATTGTATTTCTCTGCAAGGTAGCTGCTGTTTTTCTCGGCTACCGACTGCATGAACCGTGTATATGTGATGGGCTGAGCCTGCAGAACAACGGCAGTCAGCACCAATATGATGACATTAAAAATCTTCTTCATCTTCAGCAGGTTTGTTTTCTAAGTGTTGCTCCATCTTATAGTAGAGCGATGGGAGGATGAACAATGTGATGATGGTTGAGAACAGCAGACCATAGACGATGACCGTTGCCAACGGACGCTGAACGTCGGAGCCGATGCCCGAAGCCAACGACGCAGGCAGCAGACCAAGGATAGCCACCGTGGCAGTCATCAGCACCGGACGCAGACGGTGGGCCGCACCGCTGACAACGGCGTCTTTCAGTGCCCGTCCCGACTTGCGCAAGTTGTTGATATGCGATATCATGATCACACCGTTCTGAATGGTCAGGCCGAAGAGGGCGATGAAGCCGACCGCCGACGAGATGTTGAACGTCATGCCACGCACCACGAGGGCCAGCAGACCGCCGAAAAGTGCCAACGGCAACATGGCGATGAGCAGACCCGCCTGACGGAAGTCGCCGAAAGCGCCGAAGAGGAGCAGGAACATGAACAGCAGAACGAACGGAATGATGATGGCGAGACGTTTATAGGCACGGTTCTGGTTGGAGAACTGTCCGTCCCACCGTATCTGGTTGTCGGTGTGGTCGTAGGCAATCTCTTTTTCGATGCGGCTCTGAGCCTCGTTGAGGAACGACGTGAGGTCGCGGCCGCGGAGGTTGAGTCGTACGGTGAGATAGCGTTTGCCCATCTCGCGCATGATGGAGCTGGCGCCCAGCGAAGTCTCGATGCGTGCCACCGACGAGAGCGGAATCATCGTGCCGCTGCTGGAGGTGAGCATGAGATTGCCGATACGGTCGGGGGTATTGCGCGAACTCTCCACATAGCGACAGGTGACATCATACACCTTGCTGCCGATGAACACCTGCGAAATCGCCTTGCCGCCGATAGCCACCTCGATGAGGTCGGCCACGTCGGCCACATTGAGACCGTAGTGGGCAATCTTGTCGCGGTCAACGCTTATCTTCAGCTGCGGCAGTGGCGGCTCTTGGTCGATGACCACGTCGGCTGCGCCCTCAATCGTGCTTACGAGGTTGAGAATCTGTGTGGCGAGATGACGAGTCTCGTCGAGGTTCTCACCATACACCTTGATGGCGAGGTCGGAGTGGGAACCTGTCATCTGGTCCATCACCATATCGATGATAGGCTGCGAGAAGCCCACCTTGTAGCCAGGCATCTTGGCAATCTCCGCCGACATCTCCTCCACGAGGTCCTCCTTGCTCTTGCCCCGTTTCCACTCGGAGTAGGGACGGAGTCCGACGCCACATTCGATATGCGACGGCGAGAACGCCTCGGTGCCCTCGTCGTCACGACCCACCTGGGTCATCACGTAGGTCACCTCGGGGAACTTCTTGAGGGTGTATCGCAGCGAGTCGGCAATCTTGGCAGAGCGCTCCAACGACAATCCCGGAGGCGTCTGCACCTGAATCCAGATGCCGCCCTCGTCGAGGGTTGGAAGGAAGTCTTTGCCCACCAGCACCGTCAGCAATACCACGGCAGCCAAGACGCCCACGATGGTGTTGCGGATCACATGCGGTTTTTCAATCAGTCTTGACGTCAGGGTGCGGAAACGCTCGGTGAGTCGTTCGATGAACTTATTGTGGAACACCTTTTGTGGTTTGCGATAGACCGCATACGCCATGCCTGGAATCAGCACCAGAGCCACAAGCAGCGCTCCCGCCAAGGCGTAGCCCACGGTGAATGCCATCGGCGTGAAGAGTTTCTTCTCGATGCGCTCGAAGGCAAATAGCGGCATGTAGGCGGTGATGATGATGAGCGTAGAGAAGAAGATAGGCTTGGCCACCTGACGGATACGCTTGATAGTATCTTTGCCATCCAACGGCTCGTCGGGGTGGTCCTCACGTTTCTTCAAAATCGTCTCGGTCATCACGATAGCGCCGTCCACGAGGATGCCGAAGTCGATGGCACCCAGCGAGAGGAGGTTGGCGGGGATGTTGGTGAGGTGCATCAGGATGAATGCCACCAACAGTGAGATAGGGATAGTGATGGCCACCAGCAACGCACTGCGTGGACTGCCCAAGAAAAGGAGCAGAATCACGATGACGAGAATCATGCCGAACAGCAGCGTGTGCGACACGGTATGCAGTGTGGCATTCACCAAGTTGGTGCGGTCGAGGAAGGGGTAGATTTTCACACCCTTGGGCAATACATCGTTGTTGAGTTCGTCGACGGCAGCATGAACGTTCTCCAACACCTCCGACGGATTGTTGAAGCGGAGAATCTGGATGATACCCTCCACGCCATCTTGGTAGTCAACGTCGTCGTCAAGGAATCCGAGGATACCCTTGCGCTCGAGGTTGCCGTAGCGGAGGTTGCCGAGGTCGCTCAGGTAGATAGGTGTGCCGCCCACGTTCTTGACCACGATGCTCTTCATATCGTCGAGGTCGGAGATGAGACCCTCGGCGCGCACCACAAAGCTTTGGTCGCCTTGTGTGAGGGTGCTGCCGCCGGCGTTGGAGTTGTTGCGGTCGATAGACTCCTCCACCTCAGCGAGCGAGATGCCGTATTTGCTGAGTTTGTCGGGGTCGATTTCCAACTGGTATTGGGTAGTGATGCCACCGTAGTTGCTCACGTCTGCCACGCCGGAAATCTGTGTGAGACGCGGAATGACCACCCATTTGTTGATGTCGGTCAGTTCGCGCAACGAGTGGTTGTCGCTCTTGAGGATATAGCGGTACACCTCGCCCGTTGGGGAGGTGAGCGGGTTCAGTTCGGGAGCCGCGTCGTAGGGGAGGTCGACACCGTCGATGCATTCGCGCACGCGCTGACGGGCCCAGTAGTCTTCGGTACCGTCTTTGAACACGAGCATGATGGTGGAGATGCCGAAGGTGTTGGTGCTACGCATCATCTCGAGGGCTGGCATGCCGTTGAGGGCGCGTTCCAAAGGGATGGTGATCTGCTGTTCCACCTCTTCGGCGGCAAGACCAGGCACTTGGGTCACCACCTGTACGGTGGTGTCGGCAATATCGGGATAGGCGTCGAGGGAGAGTTGCTGCCAGGCGTAGATGCCGAATGCTGACACGATGACGAAGGCGGTGGCAATGAGCCATCGGCGCTTCAGAATAAGCTTATAAAACTTCTCCATACGTTAGTTGTTAAGGTAAAGACCACCTTCTGCAATAATCTTCTCGCCTTCCTTCAGTCCGCCCTTGATGCATATTTTGGTGTGGTCGTCGTTGCTGGCGCCCACCTCTACCTCGCGGCGGATGAATACGTTGGGCTGGTCGGTGCATACGTAGACGAAGCTGCTTTGCTCACCTTGGAACACGGCGGTGGCAGGCACCACGATGGCGTCTTTGGCTTCCGAGAGGAAGTGGACGGAGACGAACATGCCGTGTTTCAGTTTCAGGTCTTGGTTGTCGCAGCCGATGACCACCTGAACGGAACGGGTCTCCTCGTCGACGAGGTTGCCCACGTTGATGATCTTACCGCTGCGGACCACCTCGCTGTCCGACTCGGAGATGATCTCTGCCTCGCCACCTTCATCCACCAATCCGATGAAATGCTCTTTGACGCGGGCGTTGATCCATACGGTCTTGAGGTTGGCAATGGTGATGAGCGGTTCGCCGTCAGCTTTGGCATAGGTGCCCACGGTCACGTCGTTTTGCACCACCTCGCCGCTGATGGGGGATACCACGGTCATAGGCTGACCGAGTTTCATCGTGGCTGGGTTGGTGCCGTAGACCTTGAGCGTGGCGGCGGCATATTCCATGTCGTGGCGTGCGTTCTCGGCTTCGGTGCGCGCTTCTTGCAACTCCTTCTGTGAGGCAATACCGTGTTGTGCCAAGACCACCTTACGCTCGTAGTCGGCTTTAGCTTTCTCGTAGTTTTGTACGTTTTGGAAATACTCTTTGCTCGCCTCCAAGAACTCCGGCGACGACATCTCGAAGAGAGCTTGTCCTGCAGCTACCTTAGAGCCGAGGCGCACGTTGGCGCGGACGATGCGACCGTCGAAGGGAACGTTGACTTGGGCAAAGTTGCCTGTCTCGGCTTGCACGGTGCCGACGGTGCGGAACTCGTTGCTGAACGGTTGCAGCGAGAGGGTGTCGTATTTCAATTTTGTGAGTATCGGTGATTCGGAGTTAACCGTAACGATGTTGTCTTGGTAGACAATCTCTTCTTGTTGTTGTTCTGCTTTGTTGGCACATGCGGCAAGCAAAACAGCGACTATCAGGTTGAGGCTAATAATCTTCTTCATTATTGTATTATAATATAAAATGGATGAATACACGCATAAACAAACTCGCATGTATGGATATGTGAGGGGCTGTCGGGGGCGTTTACGCCTTGACAAAATCGAGAAGATTACAGCGTTGGGGGTGCCCGGAGGGAGACGGTGTGGGCTGCGTTCTGCACGTGTGTAACGACCTCTTTGACGGGTGTGTTGTCGGCCAGATACTGGGTGAATGGTTGATGGATGTCGGTTGGGGCAACCTTGTCGAATGTGGTGTTGTTCAGTTGGTCGATGACATGCAGCTGGGTGGCGGAGTGGTGGTGCGCCTTGTGACCCCATGCGATGTGCGAGTGGACCACGTTGCCTTCCTTGAAGCGGTGTGAATGGTAGAACAGGTTGGCCGATGCGAAAAATATCGCATAGACAACCAGCAGCAGGATGTTTATTGACTGTTTGAAGTTTCTAACCATTCAGTTTTGTGAATTGAGGGTGCAAAAGTAAGAATAAAATTGCAATTAGAAAAACGAGGTTGTTGTTTTAGCTGTGTCGAACGCTAACACCTTTGTCGCGATGTTTTGAGGACTCCCCGAAACCTTCCGCGAGCGTGCGGGGCGACATCGGGGCTCCCCGAAAACCTTCCCGCAGACGTGCGGCGGACTATCCGGCGCAATGCGTGTGTTTTTTTTGAACAATTTTCAGAAATGCTTTGTGGGTTGTCTATAAACAAAAAGAAAACGTCGCAACGACGTTTTCTCTTTGTTCGTTATGGCGATGGAGGGGAAGTTATTCGCCCCAGGTCTTGGCGTTTTTCACGTCTTCGAGCAATGCCTTGACGGCAGCTTCGAGTTGCTCGTCGATGCCTTTGGCCAGTTTCTCGGTGGTGTTGCGCACCTTGATGTCTGGCTCGAGTTGTGAGTTCTCGAGGTAGTTGCCCTTCTCGGTGCGATAGCCGATGATAGGTAAGCCGAAGTACATCGTTGGGTCTTGGAGGGTCTCCCAGCTTACGCTACTCATGGTGCCAGGCACTGGCATGCCCACGAGTTTGCCCATCTGTTTGTGGTTGTAGACCCATGGTGTGCCGTGGGCGTTGCTGTAGTTGGCCTCGCAGACAAGCATGATGGATGGTTTGTTGTAACGACGTGAAGGCATCACGCAAGAGACGGTGTCGCGAATCACCTGTTCGAGGTATTTCTCGCCGCTGAACAGAATCTCGATGTCTTCGTGGAGACGGCCACCGCCGTTGAAGCGGGTGTCGATGACGATACCTTCCTTCATATTGTATTTACCGAGAATGTCGGCGTAGACATCACGGTAGCTGGCGTCGGCCATGCTGCGGATGTGAACGTAGCCGAGTTTGCCGCCTGAGAGGCTGTCAACCATCTCAGCGTTGTGTTTGATCCAGCGTTGGTAGAGCAACTCGTTCAAGGCGCCTTTGCTGATAGGCTTGATGATCTCGTCCCACTTTTGACCGCCACGAGTGATGCTTACCAGCACCATCTTGCCGGCTTTCTTGTTGAGGGCAGAGTAGAGGTCTTCGTCGGTCACAATCTCCTTGCCGTCAATCTTCTCGATGATGTCGCCGGCTTTGATTTTAGAGTGTTTGTTGTCGAACGGACCATCTTTCAACACCTCGGTCACCTTCAGACCCTTGTTGGTGTACTTCATGTCGAAGAGGAGACCGAGTTGAGCGGTCGACTCGCCGCCGGTAGGACCTTGGTAGCCCGAGCCAGAGTGTGACACGTTGAGTTCGCCGAGAATCTCAGAGAGGAGGTCAGAGAAATCGTAGTTGTTGTTGATATGCTCGAGGAAAGGCTCGTAGTCGCGACGAATCATCTCCATGTCGGCACCATTGTGGTCGCGGCGGAAGAGGCGTTTGCTCTCCTGGAGGAACACATGTTTGAACATATAGTCGCGCTCGGCGGCACGGTCGAGTTCCATCGTTGCGTCGTATTGGATAGGCGTTGCTGTGCCTTTGGTGTCCACCTTTTGGATGTTGCCGTTGGCCACGAGGAACATCGCATCGCCCTTCTTGGTCATGAGGATGTTGCTGCCGCTGTTGCTGCCGAGTTTCTTGAGAATCTTGGTGCCCCCCTCGCGGGTGTTGAGTTCCCAGAGGTCGTAGCCCTTCTCGAAGGCGCTGAGGAAATAGAGCTTCTCGCCATCTTTCGACAACGCGATGCCGCTGAGGTTGGAAGACATTGGGGTGAGGCGGATGACGCGCTCTTCAAGACGCTCGGTGTCAACCTCTACGCCTTTCGACTCTTTGGTCTCCTCCTTCTTCTCATCTTTGCCTTTCTTGTCATCTTTCTTCTTGTCGTCTTCTTTGGCGGCGGCTTTCTTCATAGCCTCTTCCTCCTCTTTCAGACGTTGGTACTCCTCCTTGGAGAGGTGGAACTTATCGTAAGCATCTTGGTTCATGAAGGCGATGAAGACGTCCTCCTGTGAGCCCCAAGAAGCGTGTGAACGCATACCGAGTCGGTTGGATTGGAAGATGATAGCGTTGCCGTCCAACACCCATTGAGGGTTGGTGGTGATATAGCCGTCGTTGGTGATATTGTAAACCTTATGGTTCTTGCCGTCGGCAGACACGATGCCAACGTCAGAATATGGTTCGCGGCGGTTGCTGATGAGTGAGATGGCAAACCACTTGCCGTCTGGCGACCATTGATAATCCATGGTCCACTCGTCGTTGCCGTAGTGTTGTGTGCCGTCGGTGATTTGGCGCACTGCCTTGGTAGCCAAGTTCATTACCTTGAGGTAGCGACGTTGCTCGATGAAAGCAATCTCCTTGCCGTCGGGTGAGAACTGTGCGTTGGTGCGTTCCAAATTGTCGTTGAACAAAGGCTCCTCCTTGATGAGGGTGGCGTAGGCGAAGTTCTTCTCCTCCTTGCGCTCCATGGTTGCCATGTAGAGGGCGTAGTGGCCGTCGCGCTCTGAGGTGTAAACCAATTTCTTGCCGTCAGGTGAGAATGTTGGCTGGAGTTCTGCCTGAGCAGTGTGGGTAATCTGTTTGGTGGTGGTGTACTCGTCGGTAGTCACGAAGATTT
>CALEJM010000168.1 GCA_937898265.1 uncultured Porphyromonadaceae bacterium | reverse complement strand
GCTTGGTATGCCGAGCGTGAGCAGACTCTTTGTGAAACAAAGAAAAGTGAAAAGTTCGCCTCATCGCCCTATCGCCTCATCGCCCTCCTTCTCGCCGTTCGTCGGGAAGGAAAAGTTTCCCGAAAATACCCCATTATTCCGTGGAAAATCAGTATATTTGTCCAGATTTAATCACTCACTAATAACAACAAAAACATTATGTTAGGAAGCATCATCGGCGACATCGTAGGCAGCATCTACGAATTCAACAACATCAAAACAAAAGATTTTCAATTCTTCTCACCAGAAATGGAAATCACAGACGACAGCATACTCTCTTTTGCTACGGCAGATTGGCTGCTTCACGGCGGGAATATCGCAGATGTCTATCTTCGCTATGTCAACCGCTACCCACATCCGATGGGCAGCTACGGCACTGGCTTTATCACCTGGTGCAACAAGTTCAATCGCACAGGAAAATCGGAGCCATACAACAGTTGCGGCAACGGCAGCGCCATGCGCGTTGGTCCAGTCGGTTGGGCATTCAACACCCTTGAAGAAACACTCGAAGCAGCAAAAATTTCTGCCGAATGCACCCACAATCACCCCGAAGGCATCAAAGGAGCACAAGCCACAGCAGCAGCCATATTCTTGGCGAGAAGCGGAGCCAACAAAGCAGAGATAAAGCAGGAGATAGAACAACGCTTTGGCTACAACCTCAACTTCAGTTGCGACGAGATTCGCGACATCTATGGTTGGGGTGCTCTTTGTCAAGACACCGTACCTCAAGCCATTGTAGCCTTCTTGGAAGGAAACGACTTCGAAGACTGCATCCGCAACGTCATCTCCATCGGCGGAGACTCCGACACCCTTGGCTGCATCACAGGCTCCATTGCCGAGGCTTTCTACGGAATTCCAATCAACATACGCAATCAGGCACTCAACTACCTCAACAATGAATTAAGAGAAACGCTTGAAGCATTCGAGAGCAGATACTCTGCAAAATAAGAAGCGGCTGCCCTCATCACCATTGAGAGCAACCTCATAGAAACAGAAAGCCCCGAAAGAATTCTTTCGGGGCTTTACTTATTTAGGATGTATGATTACCTATTAATAGAAGCGGTAGCGAGCATCCTCAACATTAGCAGCTTCGCGGAGTGATTGAACTGCCAAATAAGGGATTACGTATTGCAAACGCATTGCTTGCATGGCCTTCTCTTCTTTCTCGTTGTAAGGACGATCGTTTTCTTCTTTGTTGATAACTTTGAAGACAATCACGCCAACATTACCAGCGAGAGGTTCAGAAACCTTGTTCAACTCAGCACGTGGAGCCAAAGCGCAAACGATAGGTTCGTTGCCGAGGGCGCCAGCATAAGGAGTGCTGAAAGTGATGCCAGATACGGTGTCAACATTGCAGTTCTCAGCCATCAAAGCCTCAATGGTCTTACCTGCCATTTGTTTTTTCAACACCTCAGCCTTAGCCTCTTGACGAAGCTCAGCTTCCAATTCTGGACGAACATCTTCCAAAGTGCGATAGCCTTTAGAAGCGAGACGTGTTACGTTGGCAACCACCAAACGGTCTTCGCATTCAAATACGTCAGATACTGAGCCAACTTTATTTTCGAAAGCCCATTTGATGATTTGACGCGCACGGGTCAAGTCGTTAACACGGGTCTCATTGATTTCAAGATCCTTTGCTACAGTAGCAACCAAACCATGTTCGGTAACAGCTTTATTGAACTCTTCAACATTTTTGCTTGAAGAAGCAATCTCTTTAGCTTGTTGATAGAGTGCGCTGTGAGTTTTTGAGCTTGCTACTACAGTGCGATAAACTGTTGCCAATTTTACTTTTGGAACAACAGTGCCACGCTCCATAACCTCAAAGATTTGGATAGCGCCGTTGACAACGTCTACAGTAAACAACTCGCCAACTGGTTTTGAGAATGCTTTTTGAGCAACCTCTTCTTCTTCAAGGAGAGCTTCACGAACCCAACCGATTTCACCGCCGTTTTTAGCAGTCTGTTGAGCCAATGAGAATTGAGCTGCGAGTTCTGCGAAGTCGCTACCAGATTTGAGAGCAGCCATCAAGCTATCAGCCAAAACTTTTGTCTTAGCAGCATCCTCACGGAACACCAAGATGTGACGGAGTTTTACTGAGTCAGGAGCTGTGATACCGTTTTCAACGATACGAGCCATTTTATAGGTATTCTCAGCGCCGAGGAAAGGACCATATACTGAGTCTTTGCGAGCACTCATAGCAAACTCACGAAGTTCTTCGTCGATATCGTCTGAAGAGAGGTTGCTGTTTGAATAAGGAACCTCTGAGAAGTAGTTCACAAACTCTTCGATATCGTTGGTTGAAGCAAACTCACTGCGTTGCTCTTGCATAGCGTTCAACACGTTGTCGAAGTCCTCTTGGTTAGGAGCAACGGTGATAGCCACATATTGCAAATCGCAATTTGCTTCTTGTTTGTATTGCTCTTTGCGTTTGTTGTAGAGAGCTTGAACTTTAGCATTGTCAATTTGAACAGCATCATCAGCGATGGTAACATAAGGTTTAGCTGCGAACACGATAGTTGCAGAAACCTTGTTGCTGTTGTAAGCGTCTTGAGCCTCAATGCTGTTGACAACGATTGATTTTGCAATCAAATTGGTGTATTTCTCTTGGAGACGTGAGTTCTTAACGGTGTTCTCCCAGTATTTCCAGTATGAACGCCAGTTTTGCAACTCTTCATAACCAATCTGTTGAGCCATTTGGTCGTTGTCGATTTGAGCGATGAAAGAAGCCAAGATGTTACGATCGAATTGACCTGTCTCTGGGTTGGCAAAAGCTCTACGACCAGTGATATATGGACTTGGGTTGTTACCCAAAATCAACTCGTTCAACTCTTCGTGTGAGACTGACATGCCAATAGCATCACATACTTTAGAAATCACGCGTTCGTTAACAATCTCGTCCCAAGTGTTTTGACGAATATTGTCCATTGCGTTTTCTGGCAAAGCTTGATTGCCATATTCCAATTTGTAGACACCAGTAAGTTGATTGAAGCGGTCGTTAAACTCTTGGAGCTTAATTTTTTCTCCATTCACTTTACCAACGTAAGCCTTACGGTCCATGCGGAGACTCTGGCTATTGCTGATAAAGTCGCCTACGATGAATGCAAGTAGGGCCAAGCCTACTACAATGAGCAGCATAACGCCCTTGCTGCGAAGTTTTCCTAAGATTGCCATTTTATGTGCTTATACTTATTGTGTTTATTTTCAAGTTATTACACGCGCAAAGAATGACACACACATGCCATTCTTAACGACTTACAAATGTAGCATTTTCCTTTGTTATTTCGGGTATTTTTACCGACTTTTTTTTCAAGTCGTTTAGTGTTTTTCCAACAACGTCAATTTGACCATCTCGATGCGGTTGTTAGTAGCCTGCATCACTTTGAATTGCCAACCCTCTATCTCGATGACATCGTTGAGTTTAGGGAATTTCTCGTAGTAGTGAAGAATCATGCCAGCCACCGTCATATAGTCGTCAGACTCAGGTAAATCCAGCTCGAGTGTCTGATTGATAGCGTCGATTTCCGCACGTCCGCTGAGCATAAATTCTGTCTCAGAAAGCTTACGCATCACCACATTCACGGTATCATGTTCATCTTCAATCTCGCCGAAGATTTCCTCCATGATGTCCTCAAGAGTAACAATACCCGCCGTTCCACCGAACTCATCAACAACCACAGCAATACTCTTCTTCTCTTTCATGAAGGTGTCCATCAGTTTGCTTGCAGCCATAGTCTCTGGCACCACAGGCAGTTTACGGATATGCTCGCGCCAATCGGTTGGGTGTCGGAAGAGGTCAGACGAGTGGAAATAGCCGATGATATTGTCGATATTTTCGCTATAGATCAAGATTTTCGAGAAGCCGGTATTGATAAACGCCTCTTTCATGTCGTCAATGGACGAATTCTCAACATCGAGAGCGACAATCTCCGTGCGGGGAACGATACAATCGCGCAACTTAACATTGGAGAAGTCCAGAGCATTGTGGAAGATACGGACGTCGTTGTCAATCTCATCTGGCGAGGTGGCTTGCTCCATACTATCTGTAACCAGGTAGTCAAGGTCTATCTTATTCAACTCCATCTTTTTCTCATTCTGTTGGATATGGAGAATGCGCAAAAGAAGGTTTGAAATCAGAGTAGTTAGTTTTGACAACGGATACAATACTATATAGAACAACGACAACAGCGGAGAAAACACCTTAATCCATTGGTTAGGATTGCCGCGAAAAAATGTCTTTGGGATAAACTCGCCGAAGAACAACACGATGATGGTTGCGGCAAGGGTCTGAATCAAGACAACAAGAATGGGACTGAGATTGAAGGAACTGAGGTAGGGTTCCAGAAGGTCAGCCATCTTCATACTGTAGACAACCAAGACAATGTTGTTGCCAACTACCATGGTTGTAATAAAATGATCCTTGTGGTTATAGAATAGCGACAGTATTCGCGAAAGGAAGCTTTTCTTTTGGTTGTCAAGTTCAAAGCGCAGTTTACTTGACGACACAAAGGCTATCTCCATGCCCGAGAAGAAGGCAGAAAGAAGCAAGGCGACGGCTATGACGATGAATATGTTCAAAATTATTCAGATATATCTTCGTCCTCATCGGTATTGATTGGGATAATACCTTGAGGGAGTAGTATTCGATAGTTAGTGAGAGTCTGATTAGATTCAAACCCTTTGCCCGTGATTTTCAGGTTGTCTCTGTAAATCACAATCGTAGAATCAGAATAGATACGTTCCTGGTTCTGATCCCAATAGAGTTCCGGTGTCTCAAAGCGTTCACCTTCCAGGTTGGTACACTTCACATTTCCTTTGAGATACCAAAGTTTTTTCTCGCTCCAGAAGGTTGCCTGATCGCAATCTATCTGTGCGTCGACATTATAGCTCGGATCGAAACGGTCGAAGTGAAGTCCCTGAGAAAACGACCAGAAGGGTTCCTGAGCATGTTCATAGATTTCCCACAAAGGGGTAGTCAATCTGTAGCGGGTGATTCCGGAGTCGGAAACAGTGGTCATCACATCGACAGCACGTAGTGTCGGTGTAAGAGCACGGTCTTCAACAGAATCGGTGTACTCGTGTACTTTTTTCTTGCACGAATCAAAACAAAAAAGCATAGCAACCACCATGACGATGGTTGCTACACTTTTGATTTTAGAACTATTGAATCTTAATGCCATTGAGGCAGATTAGTTTCTTGCGCGAACAGTTGTTGTGCGACCAATCCAACCGCCTACGGTATAAGAACCGCCAATCTTCAACTCTGGGTGCATGAAGACTTCGTCTTTCTTAGGGAAAGAAGCTGAGTAAGTACCGATGAGACGGTTAGCAGCTTCAGCGCAGGTTGGGTCAACGCTCTTAGCTTTTTGGAGCATATCAACGGCAACCCAGTAACGTGAACGGTTAAGGATTGGGTCGTCAGATACGGTTGAGCCAGCATAGCAAAGGGCGATGAGGATATAAGCCTGACCGTTGTTTGGTTCAATCTCAAGAACACGTTGTGCGTATGAGTAGCCAGTGCTGTAGTTTTTGAGGTTGGTGGTATAGATTTGAGCCATCTTGAAGTAGGCATCAGCCTTATCTTCTTTGTCAGAAGCCATTTTCACAGCCTCTTCAAACATGCTGACAGCTTTGCTATAAGAACCTTCCTTGTAGTACATAGCGCCAAGACCAGTGGCAGACTCGTAGGTAGGAGAGATTGCGTGAGCATATCTTGATGCAGCGAAGAAGACTGATGACTCACTGCAGCGGAGACGTTTGAAGAAACGAATCACTGTCTTCAGGTAGTCGATGTCGTTCTTATGCTCCTCTACTTTGTGTTCGTAGATTTTCTCCAACTGCTCGCAGTCGGCAGCACCTGATTGCACGAAGAGTGCATCGAGGTTCTGGCGCAAAGAAGCGTATTCGGCAGCGTCCTTATTGGTTGAGTCTTTAGAATTGGCGTCGCAGATGCGAACAGCCTCCATGTAGTCGTTGATAAACACCTCAACGTCTGCAGCCTCAGCTTTGTAACGTTTGTAAGAAGTACCTACAAAGTTCTGCAAGAAACTTGGCTCAGAAACGAGGTCAAGCGCTTTCACACTCTCCTTCAACCAAGCATAAGGTTGTTCAAGGCTCTCTGGACGATAGTTCAAAGCGTAGTGAGCTTTCCATGCCATGATAGCAGGGGTTGGAGTCTTCACATCAGTTCCGAAGTATTTCACCTGATTGTCATAGAGTTTCATCAACTCGTCAATCAAAGCCTCTTTTTTGGCAGCATCGGTCTCTTGGTCAATTTGCCAACAGAGGATACGTGCACCATAAGAGTAGATAGCCTTTGACAATTGTGGGCAATCTCTATAAACTTCTTGCCAAGGAGCCAATGCATCAGCATAGTTCCTGTTCTTGGCAGCCTCGTAGAAAAGACTCAAATTGATATTGCACTGTTCCATATCCACCTCTTTTGGTGCTTCTGTCTCAGCGGCAACAGTTTTGTCTTTTTTCTTCTTAGCACTTACGGTACCAACGCCCAATACTACGGCGCAGAGTGCCAACACTAAAAATCTTTTTGCAGTCATATTATCTATAAGTTTATTATTTTCTTTATTGTTTTTGATTCTTGAACTCAATCAAGGTTTAACAAAACCTACTTAATTGTCTGTTTGAAGAACCAGTTCTCGTTGATGGAGATATTCAATCCGAACTTAAAGTATTGTTCGCGAAGCATATTGGAAGCCTGTGAGCCGATGTGGCCATACTCAAAGTTGAAATTGATGATAGATTTAATCGTTCTCAATGGAAAACCGACACCACAGGTCACACTGATATCATTGGTATTGACGCCATTGACATTGATATAAGACGAGGTGTAGCTGGCACCCAAACGCCACATCATGTGATCGATATATTTCTGACCCATTGGATTGTGTATATATTCAGCACCCACAGACACTTTCATGCGATTGTGGAGCGAATCAGTTGCGCCATAATACTTTGCCTTGGCAAAATCTTGCCAGAGCACGTCGGCACCAACGGTCAAGCGACCGTCATGCATATAGGAGATACCACCACCGTAAACAGATGGCAACTGAAAATCATAGACATTGGAAAGGGTTACGGTATCGGCTGCAATCGACATGATTTCCATTGTATTGTTCAGCTTTGACCT
>CALEJM010000167.1 GCA_937898265.1 uncultured Porphyromonadaceae bacterium | reverse complement strand
CTTGCTGTTCCTTGTGCCAGCCGACAGCGAAGATCCCAAACACGAGTATGAGGTATTGCTTAACGAAGTGGTGCAATACAACCCCGACCTCGCCGAGAAACGTAAGATTCTTGCCATCTCCAAATGCGATATGATGGACGAAACGATGATTGAGCAGATGGAACCGCTGTTGCCAGAAGGCGTGCCACACATCTTCTTCTCATCCGTTTCCCGTTGGAATCTCGACAAACTCAAAGACCTCCTTTGGGACACCATCAACGACCCTTCCAACATCGTCAAGAACATCACCGAGCGTCCGTTGGATGCTGAGTACCTCAACGCCCAAGACTTTGACGAAGAGGACCTCGAAGAAGGTGACGAAGAAGGCGATATCGAAGTGGATTGGTAACTTTCAAGAAACTAAAAAAGAAAACAATATGCTACTTAAAGACTACAACTTCAAAGGTCAACGCGCATTGGTTCGCGTTGATTTCAACGTGCCATTGGCCGACGGCGTCATCACCGACGACACCCGTATCCGTGGTGCATTGCCTACACTCCGCCACATCCTTGACAACGGCGGTTCGCTTATCCTCATGTCGCACATGGGAAAAGCCAAAGGCAAGGTTGATCCAAAGCTCTCACTCTCTCAAATCACCGACGCTGTTGCTAAAGCCCTCGGCACCGCCGTTACTTTCATCGACGACTGCATGAAAGCCGACGACGCTGCTCGCAACCTTCGTCCAGGCGAAGTTCTCTTGCTTGAGAACCTCCGCTTCTATGCTGAGGAAGAAGGCAAACCAGTAGGCATCGACAAAGAAGACCCAGCCTACGACGCAGCCAAGAAAGAGATGAAGAAACGTCAGGCAGAGTTCAGCGCTCACCTCGCCAGCTATGCCGACTGCTATGTCAACGATGCTTTCGGAACAGCACACCGTCGTCACGCCTCAACAGCCGTTGTTGCCGACAGTTTCGATGCCGACCACAAGATGCTCGGTTTCCTTATGGAACAAGAGGTAAAAGCTGTTGACAACGTGCTCAGCAATATCCAACGTCCATTCACTGCTATCATGGGCGGCGCAAAAGTGAGCACCAAGATTGGCATCATTGAAAACCTCATGAACAAGGTAGACAACCTCATCCTCTGCGGTGGCATGACCTATACCTTCAAGCGTGCTTTGGGTGGTCAAATCGGTAACTCCATCTGTGAAGAAGACAAACTTGACCTCGCTTTGGAAATCA
>CALEJM010000166.1 GCA_937898265.1 uncultured Porphyromonadaceae bacterium | reverse complement strand
TTGCGGTATGCTGCGGTCATGGCCTCCCAGTCGCAGCCGTTCATGTCTTCACGGAAGATGCGCTTTTCCGCCTCGCGGCACACATAGTTGTACATGTACTCGCGTTCGGCTTCGTGGTCAAGCTTCAGCTCGGCCTCGTAGCTGATGGCGGTCAGCTTGTCTCCGTCGAGTTTCTTGAGCTTGCTGCCCAGCAGGAAGATGGTCTTGCCGTCGCCGCTGGTGGCAAAGCGGCCGCTGCCGGCAGCCTTCGACACCAGTCTGGTCTCCTTCTTGCGGAGGTCCATCTTCCAGAGGTCCATGCCGCTCTCGAACGATGAGAGGTAGTAGAGGGTCTCGCCGTCCTTTGTTATGATGGCGTCTCCCAGGCTGCTGCTGTTGGGCGTGATGCGGACGATCCTGTCCTGGATGCCGTCAAGCTCCACTGTGATATCCTTGCTCTTGGACTTCTTGTCATCCTTGGCCTCGCCGTCCTTGGCTTCGTCCTTCTTTTTCCTGTCAAGTTCCTGCAGGAGCTCGCAGTCCTCCTTGCTCAGGCGGAACCTGTCGTAGGCATCCTGGTTCACAAAACAGAGGAAGAGGTCCTCCTGGGACCCCCAGGACGCGTGGGCGCGCATGCCGTATATCTCGCTCGAGAACATGATGGCGTTGCCGTCCATCACCCAGCGGGGATTGCCTTTCATGTAGCCGCTGCAGGTGAGGTTGGTTATCTCTCCGCCCTTGGAGCTCACCAGACCCAGATCATAATAGGGATCGTGGCCGTTGGGGTTGTATTCTATCACGAACCACTTGCCGTCGGGACTCCACCTGTAGTCGAATCCGCCTGACTGGCTGAACCAGGTGCTGCCGTCGGTGACCTGACGCACGGCCTTGCTCTTGAGGTCCATCACCATGAGTCTGTTTTGGTCACTCTCATAGCCGTCGCGTTCCATGCTTTCCCAGGCAATCATAGTGCCGTCAGGTGAGAAAGTTGGGTTGATGTCGTAGCCCATCATGCCTTCAGAGAGGTTTTTGATGGTGTGGTTTGAAGCTACGTCATAGAGGTAGATGTCGGAGTTGGTTGACTCGGCATAATCTTTGCCAGTCTTTTTGCGACAGGTGTAAGCAATCTGTTTGCCGTCTGGAGAGAAGGCGAGTTGCTCTACGCCACCAAATGGTTTCATTGGGCACTCGTATGGCTCGCTCTCGAGCATGTCGCGACCATTGCTGAGTTCTTGACCGTTGAAATCGTAGAGGAATGGGTGGGGAACAACGTCGGTCCATTCGTCCCAGTGTTTGTACATGAGGTCGGTCACTACGCGTCCGCTAACGATGCGACCGGATGATTTGTCAAGATCTGGATATTTGTCGGCAACAGTCTCGCCGTATTTCACGTCGGCAACAAGGATGACATGGGTCTCGTCTGGAGAGATGAGGAAGTCGTTGATGCCGCCTTCGTGTTGGCTGATTTGACGACGTCCTGTGCCGTCGGTGTTCATTTCCCAGAGTTGCATGTCGCCGCTCTCAGCGCACATGAAAGCGATTTTCTCGCCGTTCTTGATGTAGCGAGCGCCGTATTCGCTGCCTGCTGTTTTGGTGATTTGCACTGGGTTTGTTCCGTCGATGTTGGCAACGAAGATTTCGCGGTTGCCTTTGTTCTCTGGAATGCTGTAGTAGCTAACGCCATAGAGCAGTTGTTTGCCATCTGGAGACACCTGTACGTCTCCCAAGCGACCGAATGACCAGAGAATCTCTGGGGTCATGCGACCGTTCTCGGCTGTAATCTCGTGACGGCCAATGATGTTGGCATCGTCCGCATTGGTCTGTTGGTTGTTGGCGTCTTTTTTGCCACAGCCAACGAGACATGCTGCAATTGTCAGCATAGATAAAAATTTTGTTGGTTTCATTTGTTATGATATGAAGTTTTTATTGTTTTTCAATAACGGGACAAAGGTACGCAATATTCATTTTTCAAGCACCTTTTTTAGGTAAAAATCTCAACGCAGCAAAAAAAGAGCCGAGACGGATTGTCTCAGCTCTTTGTATATGTGTGATGTAGTCCTGTTTTTAGAGTTTTGGACCAGCCTCAACCAATGCTTTGCCAGCTTCGTTGCCTGTGTATTTCACGAAGTTTTTCACGAAGCGACCAGCGAGGTCTTTTGCTTTCTCTTCCCAGGTGCTTACCTCAGCGTAGGTGTCGCGTGGGTCAAGGATGTTTGAGTCAACGCCTGGCAATGCTGTTGGCACCTCAAAGTCAAAGTAAGGAATGGTCTTGGTTGGTGCTTTGAGGATTGAGCCGTCGAGGATAGCATCGATGATACCGCGTGTGTCGCGGATTGAGATGCGCTTGCCAGTGCCGTTCCAACCGGTGTTTACCAGGTAAGCTTTGGCGCCGCTTTGTTCCATGCGTTTAACCAATTCTTCGGCGTATTTTGTTGGGTGGAGTTCCAAGAAAGCCTGACCGAAGCAAGCAGAGAAGGTTGGAGTTGGCTCGGTGATGCCGCGCTCTGTGCCAGCCAGTTTAGCTGTGAAGCCAGAGAGGAAGTAGTATTTGGTCTGCTCTGGGGTGAGGATGCTTACTGGAGGAAGCACACCGAAGGCGTCGGCTGACAAGAAGATAACGTTCTTGGCAGCAGGGCCGTGAGAGATTGGTTTTACGATCTTCTCGATGTGGTGGATGGGGTAGCTAACACGGGTGTTCTCGGTCACGCTCTTGTCGGTGAAGTCGATTTTGCCGTCTTCAGCCACGGTTACGTTCTCAAGCAGAGCGTCGCGACGGATAGCGTTGTAGATATCTGGTTCAGAGTCTTTGTCGAGGTTGATAACCTTGGCGTAGCAGCCGCCTTCGAAGTTGAAGACACCGTTGTCGTCCCATCCGTGCTCGTCGTCGCCGATGAGGAGACGTTTTGGGTCGGTTGAGAGGGTGGTCTTACCGGTGCCTGAGAGGCCGAAGAAGATAGCGGTGTTGTCGCCGTTCATGTCGGTGTTTGCAGAGCAGTGCATTGAGGCGATGCCTTTTAATGGGAGGTAGTAGTTCATCATTGAGAACATACCTTTTTTCATTTCTCCGCCGTAC
>CALEJM010000165.1 GCA_937898265.1 uncultured Porphyromonadaceae bacterium | reverse complement strand
AACAGAAAACAAAGGGAAAACTTTAGAAAACCCTTTAACAGGGAAAACGATAAACTTTAGAAAACGGATTTATCTTTTTATGTTTTTGACTGTTCCTGTTTTCTGCGTTAGGCAGTTTTTTGGTGTTTTCCGCGAAGCGTTTTCTGTTCATAAATCAAGAAAGAAGAAACAAAAACCATAAAAACCGTAGAAAACCATTTTGAAGTCGAAGGTTACACCTCGAGTATTGGGTGTCTGTCTGCTTATATGCAAGCATCCAGCAGCCAACCATCCAACACATAAGCCACTCATGGCTTCCGTCTTCAAAAAAAAAACTGTGCAAGGTTAGCGCAGAGATGAGCTTGCTCAATCTATGCCGAACCGCAGCCTGGTTTATACAAAACCTGTGCAAACTGAATGGAGAACAAAAAGGTTTTCTTTTAAGTGATGCAATCATGGAGTGATTGGCAGCATTGATGATGGGTGGAGCATAAGCTCGCTTAATGAGCCACACAGCAGCAACGATGCAACATCATCACTTAAAATGTGATTTATTGTGATTTCGGTTTTAGATAAACCAAGCTGCACCTCGGCAATAAAAATAAAACAAGATTTTATTTTGTACTGCGCTCGGTTTGCATTGGTTTTTTTTCTAATTATACGGACAATTTACGGAAATTATACGTAAGAGCCAAAACAATTAGTAATGAGCAATTAGCAATGAGTAGTTAGCGATTAAAGTCGTTATCGTTGAAACTTGTTCATGTTTTCTGCGTTAGGCAGTTTTTTGGTGTTTTCCAGCAAAGCGTTTTCTGTTCAAAAGGCTAAGAAAGAAGAAACAGAAAACTATATAAAACATTACAAAACCCTTTAACAGGGAAAACGATAACTTTAGAAAACGGATTTTACTTTTTATGTTTTTGAATGTTTCTGTTTTCTGCGTTAGGCAGTTTTTGGGTGTTTTCCGCGAAGCGTTTTCTGTTGATAATCTTGGGCGAGGAGACGAGATTAGTGAGTACTTACTTAACTGTTAACAACTAATCCCTCTCCTCAAGGAAAGAAGGTCTTCTATTTCTTTAATTCGGCGAGGAGATCCTGAAGAATATATTGATCGGACATAACCTGAAGTCCGCTGTTGGGGTCGGCCAACTGTCGACAGACATCCGTTGAATAATAGACATCCAGAGCTTCTTCCGGATCAACATCCAGCGCCTCTGCCAAGAGCATCACGATACGGCTCTGCTTACGCCATAAAACAGTATCTCTCATTGCTTCTATCGTGCTTGATAATGTAGGAATTGGTCAATGATAGCCTGATTGCGGATGCATATCTGGTGGTTGACAGCCTTATAACGCAGTTGTCCGAGAGCCTGCTCGGCAGTGATACGATGGTTCTCATAATCCTCTACCGTATCAATGACATTATCGTTGGCTACGCCGCCCTCAACGAGATCGTATTGCAGGTGCATTGAACCACCTCTGCGACAATCCACCACATATTCCAACCACTCCATATCATAATGCAGAAAACGTTTGATGCGGAAACGCTCATCCCCAAAAACCGTCTCATCAAAAAGATAGACATTGACCACAGGTTGATATTGTGGTCCCTTACGAATAGCCATCACCTGAGCCCAGCGTTCAGCCTGCTCCTTGTATTGTGTGAGGTAAAATCCCTGACCGAAATCAACATGGGTTCGCCCCATGCCAACCAGCGGATTAGCAACTGCAACAAACGAACCGTGGTAGAGCGTAATCATCTTACAGCCTCCCAATTTTTTAATGTTTCCACAATCGTGTCAGTAAGCCATTCTCTACTTTGTGAATGCAACTCGTCGTAATAACGGAGGAGATAATCATGAATAAGCCCCTGGGCTTTCAGACGTTGATACATCTCGGCATTGCTGATATTCAGCCTCGCCGCACCAGATTCAATAGCCATAATGGCAAGATGTATATCGTTGTATGACATATCGGTGCAAAATTACAACTTTTCAACGAAAACAGCAAGTCTGGGCGAGGAGGCGATTGCAATGAGCAATTAGCAATGAGTAATGAGTAATGAGAAATTAGGGCGATAGGGCGATAAGGTGATTGCAATGAGCAATTAGTAATGAGAAATGAGAAATGAGAAATTAGGCGATAGGGCGATAGGGCGAAAAGGCAATTTAATGAGTAATTAGTAATGAGTAATGAGTAATTGTTGAGGTTCGAAGGGTTGAGAAAGGTTCGAGGTGTTCGAAAGTTGAGAAAGGCTAAGAAAGAAGAAACAGAAAACTATATAAAACATTACAAAACCCTTTAACAGGGAAAACGATAACTTTAGAAAACGGATTTTACTTTTTATGTTTTTGAATGTTTCTGTTTTCTGCGTTAGGCAGTTTTTGGGTGTTTTCCGCGAAGCGTTTTCTGTTGATAATCTTAGGCGATTTGGCGATTTGGCGATAAGGAGTTTTTTTAACGTTGAATTACCGTTAATTAACCCGCGAATTTAGTTTTTCCTTCGGCCGCTGACTCAGGAATCTTATCCATAAGAATATCATTCAATGTTGCACATTGAGTCCGCCGCTACTATCTACTCCCCTCGCCCTTTAACGGGAGAGGGGCAAGGGGGGCAAGGGTCTGCTTCCTTCCGGCCGAGGGCAGAAATCAACGTTAACGCCAACGAAAACTATGGGGATTAGGACTACTCGCCTACGATAGGGATAGTGCACATATCACCACCCTCACTCCTATAGACATAAGTACCCAACTGCTTAGGGTTCTCTATCACAACAATCTGATCATCATAGAAATTGTTTCCTTGAAGACGAACGGTCTTACCGCCCAACGACTCGATATCAGCTAACGACTCGGCAAAATCGCCATACAACTCGCGGTCTTTCTTTGTTGAAATATACTGCTCTGTAGCAAGAGCATAACCATTCAGCACCTGAAACACCTTAAATTTCGCAACAGTTTTTTCCTCGTAGCTTATAGGATGATCATACATTTTGGTATTCATATTATTCATCTTTCCGAAGATTAATAAAACACCAACTGTCAACATAACGCCGACTACAACGCCGGCAAAGAAAATCAAATACTTTTTCATAAGGCTAAAAATCTTCTGCGTTAGCTTTTTCTTGGAGATACAGTTTGTAAAGTCCCTTTCCTAATACATCCTTTTTGAATGTCTTATCATGATTCACTGGGGTCATGGTCAGACGGATTTTGGCCACACCATGCCTCAATATCTCAAACTGCTCTGGGGTTATTGCGAATTTCGCTACGGTATGGATGTCTGATGTAGGAACAAAAACAGAACCCACGACTACACCTCCTACACTTGCTGTATTGTTTATGCAAAAGCCTTCAAAAGTCAACACCTCATCATCGAACGTACGAATCATCATCGTGGGATTTTCAGTAAACACCAATCTATCTGACGAAATTCTGGCAACAATATAATAGTCTGACTCTTGGCAAACAACGCTGTAGGTAGCCCCACAGCCTTCAGTTGCAAAGATTTTATACAAATAGCCAACGGACTTTTCAGCCTCAGCAAACACTGCCGTTAGCAGAAACACAAGAAATAAAATTGTCTTTTTCATATATGGAATTTTTCTATTGTTAGTTATCGTTTAGGGGATTCGGGCTTTTCGTCGGGTCGGATAATCTTTTTGAGGTCGCCGCTCTTGATAAATTTCGGAGCGCCTTTCTCTTTTTCCCATAGCTCCTTTAGCCAAGCAGCCAGTGAGGCGTTCTGCAGAGGTTCTTTCCAGTCGTCTGTATCTATCTCATAAACCAGATAATTCTGGTCGGGATTGCTGCTTATAGGATAATCCATTGTGGCGTGAGGGTTTTCCACTGCCAATTTATATTCATTAGGCACAGAGTCGGGGTCTTTCAAATCAAACAGTCCGAGATAGATTGGTCCTTTCGTGTCGTCAACTCTATACAGCAACACCTTGCTGACCATCATCATCTCTTTGGTCTTCATCAAAGCGCCTGTACGCTCCTCAGAGCCCATTAGGCGTATGTTATAGAAACCGCCCAGAATCCAATTCCAATGTTCATTGTTCTTCACAACGCCAACGAGCACAACCTCTTCGTCCTCGGTCTTTGCCAATTGGACGTTGGCAGTAGTCTGCGCCATAAAGTTCACATCATAACGCTTTTCTAAGCTTGCTTTGGGCACATCACCCAACATATAGGGAGCGATATAGAAGTGGCTCTCCAACTCATCCCTCAGGTCATTCCCTTTGTGTTCTTGTTTTTCAAGGGCAAGCAAGAGAGTCTCCGAACTATCGTTCGTTTCCATCCTATATATTTTACCCATCATCTTATGGAAGTTCCGTTCAATATACTCCGCTGCCTTGCCGTCAGCCATTGGCTGCAGAATATAGAATTCAAACTGCTCAGACAGCACCTTACGGATCTCGTCACGGAAGAGGTTTCTCACCTTACCACGCCATGCCGCCTTCTCCGACGAGCGCTGACGGGCATAGAGGTAGATGACATAAAGGAAGTTGACATCGTAGTGCGACAGTATAAGTGTGTCGCGGTCAAACAAACGGTTCTCAAACTGATAGGAGATATGTGTTTGAGGGCGATAGCGACCTTGGTTGTCAACAACGTAGCCCTCCTCGTCTTTATTTTCTGCGGCGGCATTTTTATAGCGATGACCCACGATATTCTCCTTAGCCACATACCTACGGTCAGGGTAGACAAAGGCAGAGAGGAAGAAGTTCGGAATCACGTTGTAGCCCTCAGTCACGATGCCCTTGTCGCCATCTTTTCTAAGATTAATCTTCTCATACTCTGTGCGGTCGGCGTTGTAGTCCTTTCGTTCATCCTCCGACATATCCTTGGTAGCAACCTCATCGCTCAAGAATAGATTGATATTCCATTGGATGACATTGCGGGCGTAGGTATATTGCTTGTAGATAGACTGACGACCGAGAGCGTTGCCACTCTTATAGTATTTGGAGTCGCCGATATAGTATATCTGCTCGTCTGTCTTCTCAGCGTCATCGCGCGTCAAGGCGTCAAAGGTGTACATGTGATCCACACGCTTGCCGTCGTCCTGCTCCTTCAGTCCACGCGGTATCTTGTCGTCGCCAATGAGGTTGTCAATCATCGCCTCGAAGACAACCTCAAATTTCTTCGCCAGCAGATACTCCCTTTGGTCAGTATTGACCGCCAACAGGTGGGCTGAATCGAAGAACGCATAGCACAAATCCCATAAGATGAGTGCCTTGTCGGAGAAGTATTTATATTTTATCTGACGCAGTCGTGTAGCTCCGTAGCCCTTGAGGTAGTACTCAAACCGATGCTCACTAATCAACTCATACTGGAAGTTGATAGGGGCACGGAAGCCGTACTTCTTGTTGATGTGGTTGAGGATAGAGAAGAAGATGACGAACAGCTCTTCGTCGAAATTCACCTGACGCTTCTTGTTGACGGGGTTGAGATAGATAGGCGTGCCGTTTTGGATAAACGCCTGACTCTTCGAGATAGTCTTCGTCCAGTTTATCTTGTTTAGACCGGAGTGTATGTTCCGGATGGTGAACATAAAGAAATTCTGATTCTCTTGGTTAAAGCGTATCAGCGAGAGGAGAATGTCGAGATAGGTGTTTGCCTCGTGTCGTTTGCCTTTGCCGTTCTGAGGCAACTCTTTGAAATATATGGCGCGACTGTTAGGGTTCGACTTGCGGTAGACGCACAGCGCCCGATAGACCCATACGGCAAACTCATAGATGAACTTCCTATATTCGTCGGTCAGCAGTTTCTCCTGTCCTTCCTTCGTGATGATATCCTCAGGAGTGATGTAATCACGTCCGATATCATTCTTCGGTCGAATGTCAGCAAGCACCTCAATCCTCATCTTTTTGCCCTCTTGGTCCACAACCTCGTGGTCTTTGAGGAGCACCTTGGGGAGTATGAACACGCAGTCCTTCAGTGTGGCGTTATAGAAATAACCCACATAGCCCACCGAGATTTTCTTCTCCACATCTTGCAGCGTGGCAACATCTCTCAGCGTCAGCTGGATGTCTTCGGTGGCTTCGTACTGATGTTCTTCAAAGAGAATGCGCATCTATTTCTCCTTTTCTTCGCCTTCCCACTTTATCACGTTCTCAATAAATGCCTTTGTCACCTCGGCGTTGAGTTCTCCATCTCCGTCAAAGAACGAGGTAAACTCAATATCGTAGTCTTTGCCATCTTTTTTGTATTTGAAGAGGGCATCTTCGTTCATGGCGTAATCTTTGAACACATCGTTCCAGAGGTAGAACACCACCTTGTTGACAAAAGTCTTCAAAGAGATAACCTTGCTGTCGTCTGCCTTGCAGAAGAAATAACCCATCTGCTTGTCGGCGCTCAGCGTCATCTTGTAAATAATCTTATTGATTTTCTCAAGGAACAAGTACCAATCTTGCTCAAAGGAGACAACGGTGCCAGCATCATCTTTCACTTCAAACTCTATCTTCCAGTCCTCTTTTGCGTTTTTGATAGGCACGTATTCCCAGTCCCAGCGGCGTTTGAAGGCGCTGTCGATAGGGAAGAGGCTCTGGTCGCTGGTGTTCATCGTTGCCCAGATGTAGAGGTTGTTCGGGAGGATGAGTTCCTCGCCATCCACTACGGCCTTATATTCGTCGGAGGTGAGTTCGGCTTTATGGAACTCCTCTTTGAGGTAGTTGCCCAAGTCGGTATCTGGTTTGATAGGATATTCCGAGAAGCCATCCTTGCGGTCAAGAAGCTGGAACAAATCGCCGAAGATCTGGGCACAGTTGCCACGGTTGATCTCCTCAATGACGAGGAAGACTGGGTTGTTCTCGCCCTCCAACTTTGTTTTCCAAGCAGCAAAATATGCCTTGGTAAACGACTGAGGAACGAATTCGTAGGTGAGTTGGTTCTTTTCTTCTGACGTGGCAGAATCAACTATATATCCGCTGACATGAGGGGTCGGAACCTTTGTTGGTTTATAGCAGCCCACAAAGGTAGCGTAGTCTGAATCCGGGTGGAAAGTAGTGCGGAAGACAAAGTCTTTCTCTGCCTCCCTATTTGGGTAGTATTTCTTTATAATCTTGTCAGTGCCATGGCTCTTGCCTGTACCAGGAGCACCGTAGACGATTTTCTGGAGAGGAAGGCGTTCCAACTCATACATTCCACCACTAAACTTTACTTTATGAAGGAAGTGTAATTTAGCAAGTTTATGGAATGTAGAAGCATAGCCATATTCAAAAGTGTCGTTTGGACTTTTATCTTTCAAATCCGCTCTTGCTTGAGTCGGGGTCGCTTCAGGATTTTCTTCAAGATACTGAATCCATTCGTAAAGAATGTCTTTAGAAATAGTTCTGATGCCTTCAGCACCATGACTTTGAGACATAATTCTAAAACAATATGCATCCTCGCCAATAATCTCTGTGCTTCCGTCCTCGTCCTTGTC
>CALEJM010000164.1 GCA_937898265.1 uncultured Porphyromonadaceae bacterium | reverse complement strand
CCCTCTGCAGTGGCGATAATATCAGTACTTGGCCCAATGTCGCCTTCCCCACACTCTTGGCTTCAGCGCAACTGCCGTTCGTCTGCGACTTCGAGCAGACGGCCGACAATGGTCAGTGGCTCTTTGCCAACGATGTCGACAACATATGGGTGATCGGCACCAACACCAAAAACGGTGGCCAACGCTCGCTCTATGTCTCCAACACCAACGGCTACAGCAACAACTATACCTCGGTGGAGAATACCAGCCTTGCCGCTCGTAGCATTCATTTTGAACCCGGCACTTATACTATCAAATACGACTGGCACACGATGGGTGAGAATATGTCCGACTATCTCCGCGTCTATCTCGCCCCTTCTACCACCCACTCACTCAACGACCTCAGTTCCTGGTACAACCACGTCGGTACTCCGGCTGCCGACTGCATTGCCCTCGATGGCGGCAGTCAACTCCGAGGCTCTTCCCTTTGGCTGACCCATACCGAGAGTTTCACCGTCAACACTACAGGCGACTACCTGCTCGTTTACCAGTGGTATAACGACAACGACAACACCTTCAACCCGGCTGCTGCCATCGACAACATCTTCGTCGGTTCCGTAGTCAATGTCACCCTCACAGATCAGGTCTGCCAAGGTCACTCCTACTCGGCAAACGGCTTCACAGTCCCTTCAACCCAGATTGATCCAGCACTCTCACCGATGACCTTCACCCGACTCGATGGCGACACCCTCACCACCCTCGTGCTGACCATCAATCCTGTTCACAGAACGGAACTGTATGAGTCGATATGCCCTGGCACGGTCTACACGCAGAACAACTTCAACGTGTCGGCTGCAGGCGTATATTATCAGCGTCTCACCGGTGCAGACGGTTGCGGCTCCATCGTGATTCTCCACCTCACCCTTCTCAAAGGTTACCATCATCACGAACAACTTACCCTCTGCGACTCCGACGTCCCTTATCTCTGGATGGGACAGAGTCTCACTACGACAGGTTCGTACACTCATACCATTGCTGGTCCTGGCGTCTGCGACTCTATCTACACCCTCGACCTCGTGGTCAACCCGACCTATACTACCAACCTCGACTTGGAGATTGCGCCAGAGGAACTGCCATATATGTGGCATGGCTTGAAGCTCAACCGAGCCGGTACTTATGTCTACCACTCTGTGTCAAGAGCCGGCTGCGACTCCGTCCTCATCTTGACGCTTACAGTCACCACCGTTGGTCTCGACTACGCTGAGGACGGTCTCTTCACCATCTCTCCAAACCCGGTAGAGAAGGGTGGTAGTGTCCGTCTTGATGTCAGTCTTGGCGAGGCAGAGCGTAAAGGCATGGTCGTTGAGGTCTTCTCTTCCAACGGCAAACTCATCTCTCGTGAAGAGCCTAAGCGCCATCCTATGTATGTGAAGATGCCACAGGAGGCAGGCCTCTACATGGTCCGTCTCACCACTGGCTCCGGTCGTGTTTTCTACGGCAAAGTCATCGTGAAGTAACAAGACCCTCTCCCCAACCCCTCCCCCGTAAAAAGGGGGAGGGGAGTGGTTACCATAGCCCCGCTTACCCACAGCGGGGCTTTTTGCTTTCGTAAGAAGCCAGGCGGCGGTTCAGCATAGATGACCAAGCTCATCTCTGCTCAAACCTTGCACTGGCTTTTTGTTTTTTGTGAAGGGGGTTCTGTGTAATGTGTTCCAAAGGTTCAAATCGTTTTTTATGCTTTTTTTTGATTTGAACTTCTCGCGCACAATGTCCAAAAAATCGCGGAATTCTGCAGAAATACAGATATTTAGACTTTCTCTCGGAGAAAAACCCTTTTTTGTCGGCAAAAAGGTCGTGTAGGTCGGAGAGACAATTTGTGAAACGAAGAAATTGGTAATTTTGCTACACTTTATATTGTGTGAAGACTATAAAGAAAACTATCGGACTGTTTTCTTTAAAGAACTATATATCAATTAACTGTTACTAACTTAAAAACCAAATTTTATGAGTAAAAAGCTTTTGCTCGGCGTGCTTGCCCTCCTGATGGGCTGGTGTGTCAGCGTAAATGCTCAAGTTGCTATCCTTACGGAAAATTTTGAGCAAGGCTTGCCTACTACGTGGACTCAAGACCCCGCAACGGGTGTCACCGCGTGGACGGTATCGAACTCAGGTTTGACTGGTGTGACCGCACACGGAGGAAGCAACTACGTGTCGCTCTTCACCACCAATCAGCAGGCAGACACCAAGCTGATTCTCCCAATGGAAGACATCAGCTCACTCTCTACCCCTGAGCTCTCGTTTTTCCTCGTGCAAAAGGCTCGTGGTGTCAACACCGGCTATGCCCGCGACACCTTGCGCATCTATGCACGCTCGTCATCTACAGCAGCCTGGACCTTGGTTCAGACCCTCTCTGACGAAGTAACCATCTGGAGTCGTCAGCGTGTCGATCTCTCCGCCGTTGCCTCAGGCACCCTTCAGGTAGCCTTCGAGTTTGTCTACGGTTCTGGTCTCGGCATCGGCATCGACGACCTTCGTCTTGGCGACGCTTCCGTCTGCTTCACCCCAACCGACCTCAGGGCCTATCGTATCACCTCCAACTCAGCCGAGTTGATGTGGACTGCCTACGAAGCTGCCTTCGAGTACGGCTTGAAAGTGAGCACCACCGCGATGAGCGACATGACCGCCACCGCCAACGTGTTCGACCAAACCGTCTACTTCAAACCTTACGCCATCACCGGTCTTACCCCAAGCACCACCTACTACTTCTACGTCAGTGCCAACTGCGGCAATGGCGACGAGAGTGCGTGGTCGGCAGCAGGCACCTTCACCACCGCCTGTGCCCCTGAGACCCTCCCTTACAGCGATGCTATGGAAAGCACCAGCTCATTCGCTACCTGCTGGACCAAGAACTGGGAAGCCAACGGCGACTGGAGCACCACCACTCCATCTGCATCTACCTATGCACCAACCACCAACACCACTCACCACGGTGGCTCACAATCTGTTCGTCTCTACGGTTACTACAGCAACTCAACCTCTTATGCTACTCCTCGTACCATCAAGAGCTACATCGCCTCTCACGAGATAAACACCACCGACATCCGCAACCAGCAGATCACCTTCTGGGGCTACGGCTCAACCACCAGCGCCAAGGTACACGTTGGTCTCCTCTCCGACGCTACCGACTTCTCAACCTTCGAGGAGTTGGTTGTTATCCCTGTTTCCGCTGCAAGCACATGGAAAGAGTACACCGTTCCATTTGCTTCAGCCACCAACGCTGCTGCCAAGCACGTCTGCTTCATGGTTGACGGTGCCGACGGCACACAGTTGTTCTACTACTACATTGACGATGTGTTGATTGAAGACATCCCAGCATGTCCAAAACCAACTTTGGTACAAGCTCGTGTTGTGACCAGCGACCACGCCACCATCCAATGGATGGGCAGCTCGTCAGCCTACAACGTCAAAGTAAGCACCACTCCTTTGACCAACCCTGACACCGACGTTGCCGACGTGCTCACCACCACAGTCAACACCACCTCTGTCAACCTCAGCAACCTCTCTTCCCGTACCACCTACTACCTCTACGTACAATCCAACTGTACTGCAGAGGGCAACGGTACCTCCGTATGGGCAGACGCGTTCTCATTTACTACCACCAGCGTGGCAGCCGTTCCACCATACAGCTGCGGTTTCGAAGACCCAACCGAAAACGCTCAATGGGACCTCTACAACAGCACCTTGACCAACCGTTGGACCATCGGCTCAGCCATCAACCACGGCGGCAGCAACGCTCTCTACATCTCTAATGACAACGGCGCAACCGCTCAGTACGACGTTGCCAGCGTTGCCAACGTTATGGCTGTTCGCACCATCCTCTTGCCTCCAGGTTCTTCAAACATCTCCTTCGACTGGCAAGCTGGCGGTGAGAGCACCATCGACTACCTCCGTGTTGAGTTGGCTCCAGTTACTGCCACCTTCAACCCAGGCACCACTGCCTTCGGTACTGCAACCACTGCAGGTTTCGGCGGCGAGTTGCTTTCACAAGCGAAGATGAACCTCACAGGCGGTGCATGGCAGCACACCAGCTACAACATCACCGTGACCGACTCCACCACCTACAACCTCGTGTTCTACTGGCGCGACGATACCTCTATCGGCACACAGCCTGGTGCTTGTATCGACAACGTCACCATCGACCACTTCACTTGCTCCACCCCAACCAACTTCACCGCTGGCACTCCAACCGTTAACGGTGCAACATTCAGTTGGGTATCTAGCGGCGAGACTCAGTGGCAACTCCAAGTGATGAAAGGCACCAACGTCGTTGTTGACACCCTCCTCACCACTGCTACCTTCACCGTCAACACTTTGGACGCCAACACAGCCTACTCCGCCCGCATTCGTGGCGTTTGCTCAGCAACTGAGTTCGGCTACTGGCAGGATTTGGATTTCCGCACCGCTTGCGACGACATCCGCACCCTTCCTTTCATGGAGGACTTCCAAGGTCAAGGCACAGGCACCTCAGCTAAGCCAGCTTGCTGGAACATTACACAGCAGTACAGCAACTACCCTTACATCTCATCAAGTTCCTACAACCACACACCTAACACTGGCACCACTGGTGCGTTCTACTTCTACGCTACCGCCTCTGCCAACAACTGTGTGACTCTTCCACGTCTCTCCGTACCTGGCAAGACCATCCAAGATGTTCAGTTGAGCTTCTACATGCTCGTCACCACATTGACCTACAACATCACCGTAGGTGTGATGACCGATCCAACCGACTTCACCACCTTCACACCGGTGCAGACATTCAACTGCGACGCAACGTCATCTACCTCCAGTCAAAACTGGAAGCTCATTGAGGTTGATTTCACCAGCTACACAGGTAACGGTCAATACATCGCCTTCTACGACGGTACGCGTGGCGCAACCAACGGTGTCTACATCGACGACGTCGTTGTTGAGCTCATCCCAACCTGTCCTCGTCCGAAAGACTTGTTCGTCTTCGGTGCTACCGAGAACAGAGCAATGGTAACCTTCGACGGTGGCACTGCTACCAACTTCGAGGCTGTCCTCGTGGCTCATGGCAATGATATCACAGCTGCCAACATCCTCAAGAGCGTGATTGCCGCCAATGACACCATCACCCTCAACAACCTCGCAGCTGCAACGTCCTACGACTGCTACGTTCGCTCAATCTGCGGCGCTGGCGACACCTCAGCGTGGTCGCTGCCATACAGCTTCAGCACCAGCGATATGCCAGAGCAGTTGCCACTCATCACCGACTTCAGCAACGCTGCCGACAACGCTATGTGGCAATTTGCCAACGGCACCCAGACCAACAAATGGGTGATTGGCAACGCAACCGGCAACGGCGACAGCAGCGCTCTCTACATCTCTGATGACAACGGCACCTCTGCCAACTACTCAATCACTTCAACATCCAACAACTACGCCTACCGTCTTGTGAAGTTCACCCCAGGCATCTACGAAGTCTCCTTCGACTGGAAAGCTGGCGGCGAGACCCCCATCGACTACCTCCGTGCCTTCCTTGCTCCAGGTAGCGAGACCTTCACCGCTGGTTCTGCTGGCAAACTCTCTGCCAACACCACCGTGCCTGCTGGTTGGATTTCTCTCAACGGTACCAAAGGCTATCTCAACGACCCATCAGCTACCTCTGTCATCTGGAAGAACGTACAACAGACCATCACCATCACCGATACGGTCAACATGTACATCCTCTTCTACTGGCGCGACGACACCTCTCTCGGTACTGAGCCAGGTGGCTGTGTCGACAACCTCGTCATCTCTCAGTTGTCTTGTGCAACCACCGTTCACCACGACGTCTACGACACCTACAACGTGATGACCTTCGAAGCTGCTCAAGGCACACCACTCTCCTATGAGGTAGTTGTTGACACCTTACCTATCAACTTCAGCAACCTCAGCGGCGTGCTCCACCACGTGACCACCACTGCTGCTGTTGACTCTATCGGCGGTTTGACTCCAAACACACAATATTATGCGTACGTGCGCACCATCTGCTCTGGCAACGACACCAGCCGCTGGTTCCCTGCCAACTTCAAGACCGAGTGCACCATCGTCAACCGCTTCCCATACTTCGTAGACTTTGAGGACAACACCGAGACAGGTACCGGCACCACACCAAACTGCTGGACACACATCTCTGGCGGCAACTATCCTTACATCTACAACAACCGCTCTGTAGCTGGCGGCACGAAGTGTCTCTACTTCTATCAGTCAACCACAAGCGATCCAAACATGGTGGCTATGCCTAAGCTCAACATTGCCTTGCTCCAAGACTATCGTGTTGAATTCTCCATCATGTACTCATCAACCACCTCCTATGGTTTGATAGTTGGTGCGATGAGCGACCTCAGCGACCCAACCACCTTCGTTCCTGTCGACACCGTTTGGACCACCCAAAGCAACGTCTGGGAACCACAGGTAGTTCGCTTCCGTAACTACACCGGCAACGGTAAATATATTGTATTCTACACCGACGGTGGTCTCCGTAACGCCTACAACTACATCAACCTCGACGACATCACCGTGGCTGAAGACCGTCTCTGCGAAACCCCAACCGCCCTCAGCGTCACCAACCTCTCTGGCAACGGCGCTCAGCTCAACTGGGGTGCTGGCAATGGCTTGACCTTCGACCTCCTCGTCACCACCTCTGAGGTTGACCCAGACACCGTGACCGAGAACAGCAGCTGCGCCTTCATGTACGAGACCGCTCTCACCGAGAACTATGTAGACCTCAGCGGTATGCTTACCACCAACACCACCTACTGGTTCTATGTGAAAGCAGATTGTAACGCTGCCGACGGACGTCCATCACTCTGGAGCGAAGGCTACCAGTTCACCACCGTTTGTCCTGCCTACACCTTGCCTTACAGCCAAGACTTCGTATCACCACGTCCTAACGAAGGTGTGATGCCTGCTTGCTGGCAGACCATCCTTGAGGTGACTGGCACACCATCCGGCTCTCCTGCACAGATTGTTGAACCAGCTATCTATGGCGGTGCCAACAGCTATCAGAAATCTGAGACCGACAGCTGCGCCCTCCGCATGGCTTGCTACAACAGCACGACTGCAAACTCGAAGACCTATGCCATCTTGCCTGAGTTCTCTGGCAGCTACGCTGGCTACCGTCTCTCATTCTACAACGCTTGCACCGCCAACTTCAATGGTGAAATCGGTGGCCGTCTGTTGATTGGTACAATGACCGACGTTGCCGATGCGTCAACCTTCACGCCAGTCGACACCCTCTTCAACACCAACTACTGGAACTTCTATGCGTTGGCTCTCGACGGCATCACCAACACCCCTGGCACTCACCTTGCCCTCCTCTGGGACGGCGAACTGAACCAGAAGAGCGGTTACTTCTACATCGACCAACTCGCCA
>CALEJM010000163.1 GCA_937898265.1 uncultured Porphyromonadaceae bacterium | reverse complement strand
ATTTGCCTTACCCTCTGGCGTTGACTCTGGGAGGTACATTGGGATAGCGAGACTGCATACGAGGCTCATGCCAGTGACGGCACCACACACCTCGCGAAGCCGTCCTACGCCACCCCCCAGCGAGCCGGCAATGGCAGCAGCTTGGTCGGTGGTGAGTCCGAAGAGGTCGGCATACGCCATATAGACCGCCTGCGAACAGGTGAATCCGTCTTTGAAGTATTTGGCAGCCAACTCAGTGCGCTCTTCAACTTGTGAGGCGGCGGTCAGCGGTTTCATAGGTTCTATTTTCATGTGATGAATTGTTGTTGAAGTTGTTTATGCGTTAAGTGCTTCAGTCAAGAGGTCGTCTTCGGGAGTCAGCGGTTTCTCCCCTTTGCGATAGTAGTAGACGATGCCACAACGCTCACATTGTTTGAGGCGCGAGTATGGTGGAAGGTCGGCAAAGCGGGCTTCGATGCTATCCCAGCATTGCTTCATCAGTTCGTCAATCTGTGGACGCAACTCCTGAACATGCTGTTGCATCTTATTGAACACCTGCTGTTTCTGCTCCAGGTTCTTGAGACTTTCCACGAAGATGTCGTAGTGAACGCGGAGTCGGGCTGCCGAAGGGTTCTGAAGCGGCGCACCGCCTTGGGAGGTGCGTTGAGCCTCACCTTTGATCACGTTGTCGCCCCATTTGACCAACTGCTGTTCGTCATGAAGATCAGGGAGCAGCGAGCTGTTGGGGTCGAGTCCGTAGAGCGATTTGAGCTCCGCCTTGAGTTCGCGGCGCTGAACAGTCATGTTGAGCACTTGGATGAAGTGGGAGACGTAGAGACGCGCCGTAACGATATAGCGTTGGTACTTCTTGCTCTCCTCCACCATCAGTGAATAACTCTGCTGATATTGCCTTACAGCGTCGGTAAACTCGGCAAGAAGCGCAGTTGCGCGCGACATGAGTCGTAACTCCACAGGGAGTTCGGGTACCTTGAAGTAATACTCCAGCTCGGTGATGCTTCGCAGAGTGCGGAGACGGGCTTGATCGGTTTTAGGTAGTCGACGGTAGGGCATCGCGGTGGGTGTTAAGTATTAGTTGTTACGTTGTGCGATTTTCTCAATCAGTGCTCTGAGCGGTGCTTTGGCCTCTTCGCTTACGTTGACGGCTGTCAACGCCTCGTCGGCACAACGGAGATAGCGATGGAGATGCTCCTCGTAGCGTTGTGGGATGAGGTTTTTGTTGTAGAGTTCGCGGATGAGGTTGAGGCGATCGGAGAGGAGGATATCGTCGGAAGAGTAGTAGAGATTCAGACGCTCCTTGACGCGGATGTCATCCACTTCGTGAGCCAGGATATAGAGGAAGGTTTTCTTCTTGCAGGCTACGTCGCCACCGATGGCTTTACCGAAAGTCTTAGGGTCGCCATAGAGGTCGAGGTAGTCATCCTGGAGTTGGAATGCCATACCGATATTCTCGCCTACGGTGTAGAGGAGGTCGGCATCACGACTGTCGGCATGAGCTGCCAAGGCACCCATCTTCAACGAGCATGCAAGAAGCACGGCAGTCTTGAGACGAATCATCTCAAGATAGTCGGCAAGGGAGACCGAAGAGGCGGTCTCGAAGTTTTTATCGAGTTGTTGTCCACGACAAATCTCAATGGCAGTCTGCGAGAAGAGCGGGAAGACCACAGGCCACATCTCCGTTGGCATTGCTTCAAGACGACGATAGGCTTCTATCATCATAGCGTCGCCAGAGAGGATGGCGGTGTTTTCGTCAAACTGCTTATGAACGGTTGGACGGTTGCGGCGAACATCAGCGTTGTCCATGATGTCGTCGTGGAGAAGTGTAAAATTATGGAACACTTCGATGGCTTCCATAGCAGGAATGGCATCATCCAACTGTCCGCCCATCATGGTGCAAGCAGTGGACACCAGGCGTGGACGAAGTCGCTTACCACCTGTGCTAAGTGCGTAAACGATAGGAATATATAGTTCCTTTGGCGAACTTCCCTCAAAAAGTTTTGAGAAGTGTGTGTTAAAGTCGTACGACATATCTAATTATTTTTGAAGAATAATTTTTTAGAGTGCGAAGATACTCAAAATAGAGCGTTCCACCAAGCTTTCGCAGCGGAAAGTGACGAGTGGGGTTGCAATTCGCACTTTCGGGGGTTTTATTCGTTGTTATCGTTAAGTAGTTGGCCGAGTTCTTCCTCGGTGGAATGGAGCAGTTTCTTGCAGAGCTCCACCTGCTGTTTTGCCTCCTTGATATAGGATGCAAGGTCGTCGATACCAGTATCTTCCGACTCAATGGCGCGCACAAGTTCGTCGAGACGCGCCAGTGCTTCTTTATATTTTGTCTGTTTCATGTGATGAAATAATTTTTGCTTTTGATGTACCATCAAAAAAGCGGAGCTTCACCTCGTTGCCCGGGGCGAGCTGCTCGTTGGATTTTACTATTTTACCCTCGCGCTCAACCATGATGAATCCACGACGGAGCATGTTTTCTGGGTCGAGATTCTTCACAACGCGCTCCAAGGCGTCGATATGCTGCAACTGCTGACGTAGTTTGTTGTTTACAGCCGTCGTCATGCGGTCGAGGTATTGTGGCAAAAGTGCCAAGGCAAGGCGAAGGCGGTTCGTAGCGCCGCTGTTGATGCGTTGGGCAAGGTTGGAGAGATGGGTTTTCTCGTTGTTAAGACGTTGAACGGCTGCATTCTGGATACGCTCCAAAAGAATCAGAACAGCATCTTCGGCAGCTTCCATTGCTTGAATCAGGAGGTCGGCAGCGGCGGTTGGGGTCTTGACGCGGGTATGTGCCACGAGGTCCACGATAGTGTCGTCGCGTTGGTGACCGATGCCGGAGATGATAGGGAGCGGAAACTGTGCAACGTTGGAGGCGATGCCGTAGTTGTCGAAACTGGAGAGGTCGGTGGTAGCACCGCCGCCGCGAATGATGGCAACGACGTCAAATTCGTTTTGACGCTCATAGATGGCGTCGAGGGCAGCAATCACCGATTCCTCAGTCCCTTTGCCCTGCATGAGCGCCTTGAAAAGGGTGACGGAGAAGGCAAATCCCCGTTCGTTGTGCTGAAGGTGGTTCATGAAGTCGCCAAAGCCGGCGGCGGAGTCGGACGAGATGACGGCAATGCGCTGAGGCAGCAGTGGGAAGTCCAACTGCTTGTTCATATTGATGACGCCGTCTTTCTCCAGCTGCTCGATGATTTTGCGTCGGGCAAGTGCCAAAGCGCCTAAGGTAAACTCTGGCTCAATGCCTACCACGTTGAGGCTGAGTCCGTAAAGTGGGTGGAAATTGAGTTTACACTGCAGCAAGACCTTGATGCCCACCTGCAACTGAACCCCTGTGCTACGCTCAAAAAACTGCGAGATGAGTCGGTAGGAATTTGCCCAGATGGTGGCACGTTGTTGAGCGATAATCTGGTCGTTATGCTCCGATTTCTCAACCAGCGAGAGGTAGCAGTGGCCATGACTGACGCGCAGTTCAGCAATCTCGGCTTCCACGCGAATCACATCAGGAAAACCGCTGCGAAGCACAAGGTCGATGGTGTTGCCGAGGTCTGAGAGTTTATAGGCTTGACTGGTTGACGGCATACGTCTATATTATTTGATAAACTTTTCTGTATAAGTTGTTTGTCCGTTAGTATAATGGAACACGTAGACACCGTTGGGCCATGTGGAGACGTCGTGACGTCCGTTGCCTTGTTCCACGTGGAAACATTCTATTTCTATACCCTGATTATTAAATACTTTAACCTCGCCAGCAGCAGGAATTTGATAGAAAATCGCACCATTTTTGGCATACACCATCAACGGACGGTTTTCCACCTCCTCTACCCCAGTCAAGCGTGCGGAGAGATAGCTCTCGTAGATGTCGGGGATGCCGTCCTGGTTCATGTCGCCGACGTTGTCGCTCCACAGCCATTCGTAGGAGAAGACCGCCTCGACGATCGTCTCGTCGTACGCACCTTCATCACCGAGTTCGGACGGCAGCGTCACCGAGCCCTGCGCCGATAACGCCGCCGACGAACAGAAGGCGCTGATCCGTTCCCGTCTTGACAAGCTCCCGCTGAAGGGGCTCTCCGCAGACAAGTTCGGCGGCGACAAGACCAAGGAAT
>CALEJM010000162.1 GCA_937898265.1 uncultured Porphyromonadaceae bacterium | reverse complement strand
AAATCCGCTAAGAACATGGGCGTATTCACTCTGCCTGAAGTCGAACCGGTCGAACCTGTTGGCGAAATGACCGTTGAAGACATCCTGGCTGCTATGGGCGATAATGCTTATACCAATGGCGATAAACAGGTTGTCGCTACCGCCAACGGCATCAAATTCCCCAGCGGCGATGTTGTCAGCATCACCGACGGTACTCTGACTTATGATGCTGAGGAAGGCGTTTATGTCTTCACCAGAACTAAGAACGGTACCATCCTCTTCACCGTTGAAGACGGCACCGTTCTCGGTGGTTTCGGTAGTGCCGTAGCCGAATATGTCTGCGAACATTTCCCTGGCATCAAAGTCGTTCGTCTGGGTCTTCCCGACCACTTCATTGAACACGGCACCCAAGCCGAACTCTTCGAAATGTTGCACCTCGATGCCAAGGGCATGGCAGAGACCTTTGTTGAACATATCAAGATGTTGAAATCATGAGAATCATCATTGCTGGCGCAGGAGAAGTAGGTCGCTATCTGGCCAAACGCCTCTCGTCGGAAGAGCAAGAAATCGTGCTCGTCGACGAGTCGAAAGAGCGCTTGGAAGACCTCGACATGCGCTATGACATCGAGACCATCGTGGGTTCGCCAACCTCGCCTAAGGCGTTGATGGAGTGTGATATCACCCGTTGTGAACTCTTTATCGCCGTAACGCCCGAAGAGAGCCTCAACACCACTGCTGCCATCTTGGCAAAGAACCTTGGCGCAGAAAAGACCGTGGCCCGAGTCAACAACTACGAATATATCCTCTCGCCAAGTAAAGACGTGTTCCATAAACTCGGCATCGACTCCATCATCTACCCGGAGACCCTCGCCGCCTTGGAGATCGTCAAATCGCTTCAACGCAGCTGGATGCGCGAGTATCGCTCGTTTGGTAACGAAGCGTTGCAGTTGGCGTGCGTGAAGGTGAGAAGCAATGCCACCTTCCTCAACCACCCATTCCTGACCGGTTTCTTCGACGGCAAACCCTACCGTATCGTAGCTGTCAAACGCGACAACAAAACCATCATCCCGAAAGGCTCTGACCAAATCTTGGCCAACGATATCGTCTACTTCATCTGTCCGAACGGCAGTCTCGACATCATCTGTCAGGAGGCAGGCAAAGAGTCGTTCGACATCAAGACCGTGATGATTATGGGTGGCAGTCGCATCGCAATGAAGACCGTCTACTCCGTACCGAAAGACTTCTCGGTTAAGGTGATTGATAACAACCGTGAGAAATGCGATATGCTCGCCTCCAAACTCCAAAACGCCATGGTGATTCATGGCGACGGACGCGACCTCGGCTTGCTGAAAGAGGAGGGCATTGAAGACTGCGACGCCTTCATTGCCGTGACCAACAACTCCGAGACCAACGTGATGGCATGTATGGCTGCCAAACGAATGGGTATCCGCAAGACCATTGCCGAGGTGGAGAACCTCGACTACATCGACCTTGCAGAGAGTCTCGATATCGGCACCGTCATCAACAAAAAACTCATTGCTGGCGGCTGTATCTATCAGATGACCTTGGACGAAGATGCGTTGGACGTACAGAGTCTGACCTACTCCGATGCCGAAGTCGTAGAATTTATGGTAAAGCCTGGCGACAAGATAACAACAAAACGTATTCGCGATCTCCATTTGCCAGAGAACGTCAATATCGGCGGCATCATCCGCAACGGCAAAGGCTTCGTGGTGAACGGTGGCACCGTAGTGCTCCCAGGCGACCACGTTGTAGTCTTCTGCATGGCCGATAGCGTACGTAAAATTGCTAAATTCTTCTAACGAAATAAGATGGTAAAGCTAATCAATTGGAAACTCATCTCCCGTATCACGGGCATGCTGATTCTCTTCGAGGCGGCTCTGTTGCTGCTGGCCTCGTTGGTTAGTCTTTGCTATATGGAATACGACTGGCAGCCGATGCTGCTCTCCACCGGAATCACCGTTCTGATTGGTGGCAGCATGGTGCTCATGGGCAAAGGCTCGATGAGTAATATGGGACCTCGCGAGAGTCATATCATCGTGACGCTCATCTGGCTGGTCATGTCGATTTTTGCCATGCTGCCGTTCTGGATCAGCAAGGCCATTCCGAACTTCACCAATGCGATGTTCGAGACCGTCTCAGGCTTGACCACCACCGGCAGTACTATATTAAATAATATAGAAGAACTGCCTCACGGATTGCTCCTCTGGCGCAGTATCCAGCAGTGGATAGGCGGCTTGGGCGTGGTTGTCCTCTCGTTGGTGGTGTTGCCGTTCATCAGTTCGGGAAAACAGCTTTATATGGCTGAGATGTCCGGCTTTACCTATAAGAAAGTAGCACCCCGACTGAAAGATACGGGTCGCCGTCTGGTGAAGGTCTACATGGTAATCACCGTGGCTGCAGTCCTCTCCCTCTGGGTGTGCGGCATGTCTTTGTTTGATGCCGTCTGCCACGCGTTGACCACCGTCTCTTCAGGCGGTTTCTCAACCAAACAATCAAGTATAGCCTATTGGGATTCACCACTCTTGGAATACGTCATCTCATTCTATATGGTCGTTTCGGGCGTCAGCTTCGTCCTGCTGTTCTGGACCATGTTCCGTGGCGAATTTAAAAAAACGTTCTTGGACGAAGAACTGCGTGCCTACCTCATCTTCATGGGCATTGCCACCGTGCTGATAACCCTTATCGTCAGCATCGCTCCACTCAACGACCTGAGCGCCGTTCACTCCCTGGGCGATGTGGAACGCAACTTCCGTCACGTCTTGTTCCAAGTCACCTCCACGATGACCTCCACCGGCTTGAGTAGTTTCGACTACCTCAACTGGCCTCCTGTTGTCTGGATGATCCTCGTATTCTTGCTGATGATGATTGGCGGTTCTGCCGGTTCAACGGCGGGTGGCATGAAGGTGGCACGTATCT
>CALEJM010000161.1 GCA_937898265.1 uncultured Porphyromonadaceae bacterium | reverse complement strand
AAGGGCTATGCAGATTTGGCATTGATACCATACGTTCCGAACATCCCCGCCATGATCATCGAGCTGAAAAACAAGAAGTCTGCGGAATCGGCCATCAATCAAATCAAGGAAAAGAAATACGACGACTTGCTGGAACACTACCGTGGTGACCTGCTTTTCGTGGGCATCAACTACGACCCTGAAACGAAGGAACACCAGTGTCGCATTGAGGATTGCGTGATAGAATGAATGAAAAAATCATTCTTTTTCTTGAAAAAAACTTGCATTCCATTTATTTTCCCTATCTTTGAGGCACTTTTTGACGAAGTTTCTATGAAAGAGTCAGGACAAATAGAAAAGCCTAATTACCTCAACGTCAAGGAACGCGACAGATTCTGAAGTAAGAATCTTGTAGTGCGTGAGCTTTCTATGCTTCCAATCAAACAAGATTTTCAAGATAACGAATAGATGCGAATGCGGAATGGCATGACGTAAATCTATTTACAACACACAAGCACATAGTCAAACAAACAAATAAACAATTCAACAACAAACAAATAAACAATAAAATCATGGAATTACCATTTGCAGAAGCGTGGAAAATCAAGATGGTTGAACCTATCAAGAAATCCACCCGCGAACAACGCGAAAAATGGCTCGAAGAAGCTCACAACAACGTATTCATGTTGTCATCTGACAAAGTTTACATCGACTGCTTGACCGACTCAGGTACCGGTGCTATGTCAGATCGTCAATGGTCTGCTATGATGACTGGCGACGAGAGCTATGCTGGTGCTCGTTCTTTCTATGAGTTGAAAGACACCATCACCCGCATCACTGGTTTCAAATACGTTATCCCAACTCACCAAGGCCGCGCTGCTGAGAACGTGCTCTTCTCTGGCATCGTAAAAGCTGGCATGGTTGTTCCTGGCAACGCTCACTTTGATACAACAAAAGGTCACATCGAGTTTCGTAAAGCTACCGCTATCGACGTAACTATCGACGAGGCTAAAGATACACAACGCGAACTCCCATTCAAAGGCAACGTAAGCCTCGAGAAATTGGAGAAAGTGTTGAAAGAAAACCCAGGCAACGTTCCTTTCATGGTTCTCACTGTTACTAACAACACCGTAGGCGGTCAACCTGTTTCAATGAAGAACATCCGCGAGACTTGCGAACTCTGCCACAAATATGGTGTGCCTGTTAACATAGACTCAGCTCGTTTCGTTGAGAACGCCTACTTCATCAAAACTCGTGAAGAGGGTTATGCCGACAAAACCATCAAAGAAATCTGCAAAGAGATGTTCTCTTATGCCGACTGTATGACCATGTCTGCTAAGAAAGACGGCTTGGTTAACATGGGTGGTTTCATCGCTACCAACAAAGAGGACTGGTACGAAGCTGCTAAAGCATTCTGTATCCCATTCGAAGGCTTCTTGACCTACGGTGGTATGAACGGCCGTGATATGGCTGCTCTTGCTGTTGGTCTCGAAGAGAACACCGAATTCGACATGGTTGAGACACGTATCAAACAAGTTGAGTACCTCGCTTCTAAACTCGACGAATACGGCATCCCTTACCAACGTCCAGTTGGTGGTCACGCTATCTTCGTTGACGCTGACAAAGTGCTCTGCAATGTTCCAAAAGAGGAGTTCCCAGCTCAGACCCTCACTTGCGAACTCTACCTCGAGGCTGGCGTTCGTGGCTGCGAAATCGGTTACATCCTTGCCGACCGCGACCCTGTAACACGCGAAAACCGCTTCGGTGGTCTCGACCTTCTCCGTCTCTGCATCTGCCGTCGTACATACACCAACAACCACATGGACGTTATCGCAGCTGCTTTGAAGAACGTTTACGACCGTCGTGAGAGCATCACCCGTGGTGTGAAAATCACCTGGGAAGCTGAACTCATGCGTCACTTCACCGTTCAACTCGAGCGTTTGAAATAATCACTCCTTCGGAGAATAAATAGGGCGACGGAACCGTTGGGTTCTGTCGCCTTTTTTTGTACTTTTGTGGACATGAAAATCATCGTTGCACCCAACGCTTTCAAAGGCTCACTCTCGCCCGCTGAGGCTGCCGGCATCATGACGAAAGCCGCACTCGCCGCCTGTCCCGACGCTGAGGTCGTCACCCTCCCCGTGGCCGACGGTGGCGACGGCACCGCCGAAATCCTCGCGCAGCTGTTAGGTGGTCGACCGGTGCGCTGTGCTGTCCACGATCCGCTGATGCGACCCATCGAGGCATGCTACTACCTCCTCCCCGATGGCATCACCGCCCTCGTAGGCATCTCTGCCGCCTCAGGCATCGCCTTGCTCAACCCATCGGAACTCGACGCCATGCACGCCACGACCTACGGCACAGGGGAGTTGCTGCACCATGCTCTTCGCAATGGCTGTCGTCACCTCGTCGTCGCCTTAGGCGGCTCGGCAACCTGCGACGGTGGCACCGCATTGGCGCAAGCGCTCGGTGTGCGGTTCTACGATGCAGCCAACCGTGAGATGACCACGCCGCTCTGTGGCGCAATGATGGGCTCCGTGGTGCGCTACGAGGTGCCCGACGAACTCCATCGCCTCCGCATCACCGTGCTCTGCGATGCCGAGGCAGTGATGTTTGGTCCTCAGGGCGCAGCCTATGTCTACGCACCGCAGAAAGGGGCGTCGCCCGCTCAGGTGGCGCTGTTGGATGAGTCGCTGCGACATTATGCTGCGGTGCTGACAAGGCAGTG
>CALEJM010000160.1 GCA_937898265.1 uncultured Porphyromonadaceae bacterium | reverse complement strand
TGTGTCCGCTATGAGAAGCACCGTAGGTGTAGTCGCAGTAGCCACTGTAGGCTTGTGTGTTAGGTGTAAGGAATGGCATCACCAAATCTACAGTTTGACGATACGAACCTGTAGCTTGAAGTGCGATACCATAGTTGGAACGGGTGATACGAAAGTTGTTTTCCATATTGTTCAGTTCCAGACGACGACCGCAGCAATAAGCTTCGCGTCCCTCCATCTCTACGCGAACAACGCAAGAGGTTGAACGGATATTGGTCACAGTGATAGAGTTGACGGAGTATTCGTTTTGAAGGATGTCGTTGATGTAGAGCCAAAAACGGTTGTTGTAACCATCGGAACGAATCGTAAGGTTTTGGGCCATGACAGCGAGGGTTGCCATCATCATTGCGAGGGAGAGTATAAGTTTCTTCATAAGATTTTGTATATGTTGGTTTGTTATTTTGACTGATTTGGATTGCAAAAGTAAAAAATAAAACTGAAAAAAAAATATATAACTGAAAAATCTTTGCCCTGGGGGATAAAAAAAGAAGGAGACCTTGCGGTATCCTTCTTCAAGTGAGTTTGGCGGAAGCGGGGGGATTCGAACCCCCGGTACGGTAATCCCGTACGTCAGTTTAGCAAACTGGTGGTTTCAGCCACTCACCCACACTTCCATGGGCTTTCGCCTAACTCAGCAAACAAGCGAAGCAGCACCTTGGTGAGTCCCTTGTTTTGCGTTGCAAAAGTAATACTTTTTTCTGAATTGAAAAATAATCTGTCAAAAATTCTTTACCTAAAAAAAACTCCTTACCTTTACAAACAAATAGCAAATAAGTCAATCTTCTGATAGTCAAAGATGAAAGCAGTTTATAAGTGGATTATTGGGCTTTGTTCTGCCGTTTTTGTGACCATTCTTTTGGTTGCAATAGCTGGTTATTCCGTTCTTTTGAAGCCTAATTTCTCCGTAGAGGAAGGAAAAAGTGCTTTCGTCTATCTCTATCCTGGCGACGATTTCGACGTTTTGAAAGCAAAAATTGACTCCGTCGCCACCATTTCCAACGTCTCAAGTTTCGACTTCTGGGCAAATCATCAAGGACTGCCTGACCATCTTCGTAGCGGTCGTTATCGCATTCGCAACGGTGCAACCAATCGCGAAGTGGTGAATATGTTTCTGGCGGGTATGCAAGAACCGCTCAGTGTCATATTCAATAATCTTCGTTTGCCTCAACAATTGGCTGCGCACCTTGGCAACACGTTGATGCTCGACTCTGCCCAATGGATGGCTACCTTCACCGACACAGCCATGCTCTCTGCCTACCATATTGATACTGCCACATTGTTTACACTCGTCTTGCCTAATACCTACGAGGTCTATTGGAATATGAGTGGCGAGCAGTTTATGAAACGTATGGCCGACTTCTCTGCCACATTCTGGAGCGAACATCGTCTGGCTCAGGCTAAAGAGATGGAACTGACTCCTGCCGAAGTAATCACTTTGGCTTCTATCGTAGAGGAGGAGACCAATAAAAGCGACGAGAAACCTGTCGTTGCAGGACTCTACTACAACCGTCTGCGTCGTGGTATGCTCCTTCAGTCCGATCCTACCGTTAAATTTGCTGTAGGCGACTTCACCCTTACACAGATTCTCAACAAGCACCTTGCCGTTGTTTCGCCATACAACACTTATTTGAATCCCGGATTGCCTCCAGGACCTATCCGCATGCCATCGTTGGAAGGCATCGATGCGGTGTTGAACTATGCGCATCATAACTATATTTATATGTGTGCAAAACCCGAACTCAACGGTCGCCACAACTTCGCTGCCACGTTGGCTGAACACAACCGCAACGCAGCTATGTATCATCAGGCACTTCGTGCTTGGTTGGCGAAACAGAAATAGAAAAATCCAAACTTAATAATAAAACAAACATTATGAAAGTATTAGTAGCAACAGAAAAGCCATTTGCTAAGAAAGCAATCGACGGCATCCGCGAAATCGTAGAGAAAGCCGGTGGCGAACTCGTACTCCTCGAGAAGTACACAGACGTAGCACAATTCCATGCAGCTGTAGCTGACGTTGACGCTCTCATCGTTCGCTCAGACAAAGTTACTGCAGAAGTTGTAGCTGCTGCCAAAAACCTCAAAATCGTTGTTCGTGCAGGTGCTGGTTTCGACAACCTCGACCTCAAAGCTCTCTCAGAGCACAACGTAGTGGCTATGAACACTCCAGGTCAGAACTCTAACGCCGTTGCTGAGTTGGCTCTCGGTCTCATGATTATGATGGCTCGTAACCAATATACTCCTGGCACAGGCTGCGAGTTGAAAGGCAAACGTCTCGGTATCCAAGCTTACGGCAACGTAGGTCGCTTGGTTGCTGACCACGCTCGCGCTTTCGGCATGGAAATCTGGGCATTCGACCCATTCGTTGCCAAAGAGAAAATGGAAGCAGAAGGTGTTCACGTTGTTGAGAAACTCGAAGACCTCTACACCAACTGCGACTACATCTCATTGCACATCCCTGCAAACGACCAAACCAAAAACTCTATCAACTACGAACTCCTCAACCACATGCCAAAAGGTGGTTGCTTGGTTAACACCGCTCGTAAAGAGGTTATCAACGAGGCTGACATGGAACGTCTCCTCGAGGATCGTCCTGACATGAAATATGTTACCGACATCGCTCCAGCTAACGCTGCTGTGTTGAAAGAGAAATTCGGTGCTCGTTTCTTCGCTACTCCTAAAAAGATGGGCGCTGAAACCGCAGAAGCAAACATCAACGCTGGTCTCGCCGCAGCTAACCAAATCGTTGGCTTCCTCGTAAACGGTGTTGACAAATTCCGTTTGAACTAATCTATCTTTATAGATAAAACGTTTTTCGGCAACACCTGGCAGTTCGTACGTTCTGCTTCGTGTTGCCGATTTCTTTTTCTTTAGTCCCCTTGACTGACTTGCTGAAAAAATATCGTAACTATCTGCTCCTTGAGCGGGCGTTGGCTGCTAATTCCATTGAAGCCTACACGTCCGACCTCGCGCAGTTTCTTGAGTTTCTGATGCAGCGACAGCAAGAGGCGACCACCTGCACTTTGTCGGATTTACAGGATTATCTGGTCTTTCTCTATGAGATAGGTATTCAACCCCGTTCTCAGGCACGTATCGTTTCCAGTCTCCATTCCTTCTTCCGTTTCCTTGTGATGTCGGGAGAACGCTCCGACAACCCCTCCGAGCTGCTTCAACAGCCCGCCATACCTAAATACCTCCCAACGGTGCTTACTGTGGAGGAGATTGAGAATATAGAGCAGAGCATCGACCTCTCTCAACCGCTTGGACATCGCAATCTCGCCATCATCGAGACGCTCTATGGTTCTGGGTTGCGTGTCTCTGAACTTATCAATCTTAAGATTTCCAATATCTATTTCGACCTCGGATACATGCGTGTCGACGGCAAGGGAAGCAAACAGCGTCTTGTGCCGTTGTCGCCCGTCTCGGTCGAGAAGATACGTCTCTGGTTGCAGTGTCGTAACGAGATGACCATCAAACCACATAACGAAGACTTCCTCTTTCTCAACCGTCGCGGTGCTCAGTTGACTCGTGTCATGATTTTCACGATGATCAAACAACTCGCTGAGGCGGCAGGCATCACCAAAACCATCTCTCCTCACACCTTTCGTCACTCTTTTGCGACTCATCTCTTGGAGGGAGGCGCCAGTCTCCGTGCCATCCAGCAGATGTTGGGCCATGAGAGCATCATCACCACACAAATCTATACACACCTCGACGTCGAGTTCCTCCGTCAAGAAATCCTCACCAAACACCCAAGAAATAAAAGGTGAAAGAGGTGGTAGCAAAAGAGATTGCTTGCGCAAGAAATTAGATAAAAGAAATTGTGTTTGAATGGTTCTAGAAATTTCAAAGAAAAAAATAAACATCAACAAATGAAAGACTCTGCAATAGACTATAATAAGGAACAAAAAGTATTTCATGATATTATTGGATGTTCCTATGATGTCTATAATGAATATAGACATGGACTTACTGAGTATCCTTATCAATATGGACTAAAGCATCTTTTGCGAAAATTGAATTACAATGTTCAGAAAGAATACGAACTGCCTCTGTTTTTATTCAATGAAAAGCTTGAAGAACACTATCGGTGTGATTTGGTTTTAGTTCGTTCAGAAGGTAATGTTATTATCGAATGTAAAGCTGTTAAATTTGTTTCAGACGAACATCGTGATCAATTGAAGAATTATATGCTGTTGACACATTGTCCGTATGGCGTGCTCATCAATTTCTGCAAAACAAAACACCAGGTTTATACTGAGGTTTATCATTATGATGAGAGTTTTCATCGTGTTGAATTGTTTGATTATCGTTACGATGGGACTGTAAGTGAAAACACAGTAAAACCATGGCAAGAATACCTTGATAAGAAAAAGTCCGCTTATTATCATCAAATTAAAATAGATTCTTTTAAACGCTGACCATTTTTCTACATAACAACTATCTGTGGGTATGACGTACGAAAGGTTTGTTTATGACGCAAGAACCGAAGGTAAAGCAAAATTCAAGTGAAGACATTTTGGAAAATACATAAGTTTTAGAGGTTGTATCTCAGTGGATAAAAAATAATTTCTTCTGTCTCTCTCTCTTATCTTGTTTTTTATTTCTGGTCAAAGACCATCCAATTTCTTGCGAAGCTTGCGAGCAATAAACAATACTAATGGGATGAGATGTAAGCGATAAGACTGGCGAATAAGCGGTTGTTTTTGTGTTTTATCAACAGCCTAAAATAAGAAATGGCTCACAATGTTTGTTGTGAGCCATTCCCGTTTATAGTGATTTGATTGTTGTTCTCTACTCTTCAATCATCACTTTTCTTATGCGAATTGCTGCCAAGAGGCAAGCAAGACTGATTACTACATACCAACCACCGTTGATAGGGTCTGATACACCAGTTGGATAACCTAAGTCGTCAAGACTGTTACCTCCTGCATTTACAGTTCCACCGTTGTTGTTCTCTGTGCCAAAAGGAACATAGGTGTCGTTAAATGCTGCAGCATTTTGGTTGGTGCCAGGAGTTACGGCTTTGCCTTGTTGGTAGATGCCGTCGGCTGTGGTTACATCATCAAATGGTGTGTAGTTGGCAGCCTTGATGCCTGCGCAAGCGCAGAGCATCAAGATTGCAACAAATAAAATTTTATGATTCATTGTGTTCAATATCTAATTGGATGATTGTCGTTTTTCGGAACTGAGATTATTTCACATCAACCTTCTTGGTTGCCTTACCGTTGGTGGTGTAAGCCTCGATGACATAGATGCCAGAGAGGAGGTTGGAGAATGAAACCTCGTTGGCATTAGCGTTGGTTGAGGTGATGAGTTGACCAGCTGCGTTGTATACGCGAACACCTTTCAGCAATTCGTTGCTCATCACTTTTACTTCGCCTTTAGCAGGAGAGAATGCTGTGAAGTCGATTGCTGTGAGAGTCTCGTTGCCTGCGATGATTGGGGTATAGTCCCAAACCAAAGAGTAGCGGAGTGGTGAGTCGTTCACACCGAAGTTTACTGTAACGGTAGCGTGGTTGCCGTTGAGAGCGGTGAAGGTGCTGTCGTTAGCGTCGAACAGACGAACATTCTCGCCGAGAGCAGCCAAGTTATCGAATACCAAGTCAACATCGCCATTCACACCAGTCAACACGATTTGGCAACGGGTTGTGTCGTTGATAGCGTTGACAACGCAACGGAAAGAACCTGCAACTGTTGAGATGCTGAATGCTTCGTCGTCGATATCAACGAGAGCGGCGTCTTCTGCTGGGTTATAACCGTTGTAGGCTGTTTGGTTGCGGAGCAAGATAGTGTTGATGTCGTTGTCGTTGTAGCTTGCCTTGATAGAAGCAGCATTGCTACCTTGAGCAGCTGTGCGACGTGGAGCATGTGCACTTGTGTTGTTGCCAACAGTGAACATGTTCTCATTAAAATAAAGTGAGATGCTGTTCTTGTTGCTACCAATCTGAATTTGTGTTGGGTCGGTAACTACGCCACTCCAATCTGCAGTTTTGGTTAGGGCTGTGGAAGTCTTGAATCCAGAAACAGTCGTCCAGTCAAACAGTCCCCAACTTTTAGATACACTATTCAAGCGAGTAACCATAACTCTTTTAGCAAAACTAAAGTCTCCGTTGGAATTCAAATTAATTATCACATCATCTTGACTTTCATCATAGATAAAGTAGTCATTTGTTATGTTTCCTGATTCGTATACTCTTTGTCCTTTTGGAATTATAAGACTATAAGTTCCATTGTTTGCCTCAATTTTACCATTAATAATAGTTGTGGTATTGTTTGGATAAAAACCTTTAATTTCAACTACATCAAATTTACCCGCAATTGGACTAATTGTGAATTGGTGATATGAGTTGTTGCTTGCTACATTCCAAGAATTTCTGTCGTTAATTTGATATCTAAAAGTTCCGAAGAAATTTGTGTTGATATATTGGGATGAAGTTGAATTGGCTGTAAATACCTTTTTGCCTGCATATCTATTAAAACAAATCCAAGGTGTTGCATAAATCAAATTATTCCAACTTACCACAATAACCGTATATATGTTACTTTGGAGAGTATAATGTCGATCTCTAGGGTATATAGCAAATGCATTAATTGTTTGGAAGGATACTTCTTGGGTTATGGGATCAATTGTGTACTGGATAGTTATAGCATTTGACTCACTAACATTATTTGCAACTTGTGATTGTATTGTTTTTGTGGAAAAATTATTGCCAGGAAAATCTGTTTCAATGTTTGTTAATTCACCAAATTCTATTTCTTGGTCGTTTGAACCCATTGTATAAAGTGCCAATCGGTTAGAGCAACTCCAACCAGAAGAATATTTTTGACCGCGTCCTGAAATCATGGAAGCTTCTTGTCCACCAGCAATAGTAATAGTGTGGTTGGCTGTGTTTATGATACCTTTAACAACACCCCAACCGGCAAAATTGCTAATAAGTACTTCGTCAGGAGTTTCACCAGTGGCAATTGTCATTTGGCTTGCTGCAGCGCCTAATGATTCGTTGGTTTGTATGTTGGAATCTCCATCTTTGTATTGAGGATGAGCCGGTGCTATTTGGTCAATTTGATATACACCCAACAAATCTGGCTCGATACATTTTACTTCGGCTTTACCTGCCATTACGCGGAAACCTCTGTTGCGTTCAATCACAGCACCATTTGCTGGTGTAGTGTTGTTCACAGAAGGAATTTCTGTGTCAGAAGCAGTGGCATTTACAGTATAGAGAGTGTTGTTGTTGAGGTCCAAGTAGTAGATGGTTTCAGAACCAACGATGTTATTGATGTTGCCTTCGTTGTGTTTATAGAGGAATGGGGTGATGTTGCCGCCTGTTGCGTTCTCTTTCAAGAATTCTGCGATGTTGAGCTTTGCAAAGGCTGGGTTGCCAACAGCAAACATCGGTGGAACTGTAGCATCGTTTGGAGTCTCACGAGTAATCATTGGGCGGATAACGCTTGCGTTATAGGCTGGACGATTTGACTCTGTGTGAGAAACGGCCTGTGGGTTGTTGGTCAGTTTGTTGCCACTTGTGCTGTAGAAGTAGTAGGTGTCTTCTGCTGATGGGAAGTGGAAGTCGGCGAACTGTGTGTTGTTCATGTCTCTTGCCAAAACCTGAAAACCTTCTGCAACTTGATAGTTTTTAGTCATTACGTTGGTTGGTGATGACCATGCAGATTCGTAGTAGCGGCAGAAATAAAGACCGAGATGGTCGATAGTGATATAAGAAGAGAAAAGGCGTTGGTAGATGCCAGAAGGGAAGTTGCGGTTAGGGCCACTGTTTCCGTTGACGCCGTCGTACAGAGAACCATCCCAAGGGCCATAGTATTTGCCGCCTTGAATGGCAGTAAAGAAGTCGCCAGTATAGGTGTTGGTGAGTGGGCTTGAGAGTAATACCCAACAGTTGGTTGGGATTACAATGTCGGTATACCAACCATATGTTGCTGAAAGGTAGAATTGGTTGCCCAACATAGCACCAGAAGCCAAATAGATTCTGTTACAAGTTTGATCACTAGTCAAAACTGGATATTTACCATCTACATTTTCTGGGATAAAGACATCACAGTTAGCAATTGTGTGATTGTTCCAGTTTTTAAGTTTGTACTTCGTGCCGTCCATCCAGTTGGCAGCTGTTGTCCAGTTGTTGTCTGCACCTTCGCCTGTCCACACAAGGACAGTAGTAGAATTCGGGAAGGAGAAGGGAAGCACGCCATCATTGCCAGGCGCTATCGCTTCTGGGGTTGTCTGTGCCTTCACGTTGCCGAAAAGGCAAAGTAAAGCCATGACGAGTGTGAAGAGTAGAGATTTCTTCATTGTTTTTTAGTCTTTAAAATTATGTAATACTTTAATAAATAATAGTCAAAACTGTAACAAGTGAACGTATTTATTGTAGTTAAGTCTTTAACACATAATTACTTATATGTGTTCACTTGATAGTATTCTTTGAACGCGCAAAATTAGGAAAAATATCTTGAATAACAAAGCGTTTCGCCGTGTTTTTTTCCTTCTCTTTTGCTCGCCTTTTCTTAGACCCTCGCCGCTGCCGAAAGTTTACTCAAAAAATCGTAGATTTGCACCAGAAAAACAACCCTCATGACAAGAGAAGAAGCAATAGCGAAAGGCATCGTCGTCTGCGAGACAAAACACTCTATGTTGCGCCGAACACCGTGGCACGACTATAGCCGAAAAGGTACCTATATGTTGACGCTGGTGGTCGGCGGTCGTAGACCGCTGTTCGGTAAGCTGAAGAACGCGACTAATGACAACACCTCCGCCTATGTAGAGCTTTCACCTTTGGGAGAAGCCATCCAGAAGGAGGAGATAAAGAAGATCTCGCGCTACTATCCGCAGGTCGAGGTTTGGAAACTCTGCATCATGCCGGACCATCTTCACCTTATCCTTCGGGTGAAGGAGGACCTCCCCGCAGGAAAACACCTGGGGATGGTGGTGGCTGGCTTTAAGGGCGGCTGTTCAAAAGCCGCCCTGCGCCTCGGGGTTACAGTTCCTTGCGCGTCCGCGCAAGGAAAAGGCAAAGGGGAAACCCAGGGCGGACGCCCTGGGAACAGAGGCGGCGAAAACCAAGGGAACGGAGGCAACGGTGGAGCAGACTTTGGAAAGGCAGCGGGAACGGTGGCCTCAGTGCCTTCGGCTTTTCCCGAAGGGCGATTGCCAGTTCTTTTTGAGGCGGGGTATAATGATAAGATTCTGCTGAAAGAGGGACAACTGGACCGTTGGAAGCATTATCTTGACGACAACCCGCGGCGGCTGATGGTGAAACGGCAACATCCAGAGCTGTTTACCGTTGTCTCTGGATTGGAGGTGGCAGGGGAGTGTTGTCAGGCTGTCGGCAATCGTTTCTTGTTGGACATCCCCGATAAGATGGCGGTCATCGTTCATCGTCGGTATACTGATGAGGAGAATGAGCAGCTGCGTGAGTCGTGGCTGGCATGCGGAGAACGGGGTGGTGTGTTGGTGAGTGCTGCCATCGCCCCGAGAGAGAAAGAGGTGATTCGTGAGGCGATGAGTCGTGGTTATCGAGTCATCATGATTTGTGAGAATGGTTTTCCTCCGTTGTATAAGCCGACAGGCGAACTCTTCGAAGTCTGTTCGTCGGGTACGTTGCTGATGGTGAGTCCGTGGCAGTATCACATGGCACGGACTACAATATCACGAGGGCAATGCCTCTTCCTAAATGCCCTTGCAGAGAAGATAGTGGGTAATCAATAAAAAGTAGTATCTTTGCACCATCATTTACACCTTTGAAGGGGGGCGGACTGCGGTCTTCCCTCCCGTTCTTATTTGGTCACAGGTTAAGATGGAAATATCTGAATTTTTGAAATTTTACAAGAAGCATCCGTTTGTCAAAGAGGCATGCGGTTGGCTTCAAAACCGTAAAGGCAATCTGATGGTTGAGGGACTGCAGGGCTCTGCCCGTTCGCTGCTCCTTGCCATGCTCCACGCCCAAAACAGCCATAACATCATCGTGGTGATGGAGAACGAAGACGATGCAGCCTACTGCTATCACGACCTCTCACAACTCTTCGACCGCAACGAGATAGCGTTCTTCCCCTCTGCCTATCGCAATATCCACAAACACGGTGCCATCGACGACGCCAACGAGATACTGCGTGCCGATACCTTGGCAAGACTGCAGCAGTCGGAGCCAGTTGTCGTAGTCACCTTTCCCGATGCTCTGATAGAGAAAGTCGTTGCCTCCTCGGGCTTCAACGATGCCAAGATGGAACTTGCCGTTGGTGAAGAAGTGAGCGTCTCGCAGTTTGTAGAGCGATTGGAATCGTATGGTTTCCAAGCCATGGACTTCGTCTATGAACCAGGACAATACTCCTTGCGTGGCAGTATCCTCGACGTCTTCTCTTACGCCAACGAACAACCGTTCCGCATCGACTTCTTTGGCGACGAGATTGACTCCATCCGTACCTTTGACATCGAGAAACAACTCTCGGTAGAGAAACAGCAGAAAATCACCATCGTACCGAATATCGACACCATCGACGGCGAACAAGTCTCGCTGTTGGAGTTTGCCGACAAAACATCCACCGTTCTCTACCTCAAAAACAGTCAGCTGCAGCGAGAGCGCATCGATATGATCTACGACGAAGCCCTCGTGAAAGCGAATCAATACGCCAACACCGCCTCCATGACCCATCGGTTGATGTGTGGCGAAGACTATCTGACACAGATAGACCAATTCCGTTGTGTGACAGAGGGCAAGAGCAGTATCTCAACCTCCAAGACCATCACCTTTAACCAACTGCCTCAGCCGCTGTTTCACAAAAACTTCGACCTCGTATCCAACTCCCTCTCCCGTTACCTCGGTGAGCAATACAATATATATATAGCATCCGACAGTAAGAAACAGACCGACCGTATCGCAGCCATCTTCAAAGATCGTGGCGACTACCTTCCCTTCACGCCAGTGTTGAAGACCTTGCACGAAGGATTCATCGACCACGACATGAAGCTCTGCTTCTTCACCGACCACCAGATTTTCGACCGCTATCATAAGTTTGCCCTCAAGAGCGACTCCGCACGCTCTGGTAAAGTAGCGATGACGCTGAAGGAATTGAATCAGTTCCGCGTGGGCGACTACGTCGTACATATCGACCACGGCGTTGGTAAGTTTGGCGGACTCCTCACCACCGACATCAACGGAAAGCCACAAGAGGTCGTGAAACTGATTTATAAAGACGGCGACATCATCTTCGTCAGCATCCATTCACTTCACCGCATCTCCAAATATAAGAGCAAAGAGGGCGAAGCACCTCACATCAACAAAATCGGTTCAGGCGCATGGGAACGACTGAAAGAACGAACCAAGAGCAAAGTCAAAGACATAGCCCGTGACCTCATCAAACTCTATGCCGCCCGTATGTCAAAGCAAGGCTTTGCCTTCTCGCCCGACAGCTATCTGCAGCAAGAGTTGGAAGCGTCTTTTATCTATGAAGACACGCCAGATCAGCTGAAAGCCACCACCGACATCAAACACGACATGGAACTTGCGCAGCCGATGGACCGCCTTGTGTGTGGCGACGTTGGTTTCGGTAAGACCGAAGTAGCCATTCGTGCTGCCTTCAAAGCGGTGACCGACGGCAAACAGGTGGCAGTTCTTGTGCCTACCACAGTACTTGCCTTGCAACACTATAAATCGTTTAGCGATCGACTTCAGCTGTTTCCTTGTCGCGTAGAGTATATCTCGCGTGCCAAGACCACGAAACAGATGAAGGCAATCCTTCAAGACTTGGCAGACGGCAAGATAGACATCCTCATCGGTACTCATAAACTCGTTGGCAAAGAGGTGAAATTCAAAGACCTCGGACTGCTGATTATCGATGAAGAGCAGAAATTCGGCGTGAGCGTAAAAGAGAAATTGAAGCAGATGAAAGTGAATGTTGACACCTTGACACTCACCGCCACCCCAATACCTCGCACTCTGCAATTCTCGTTGATGGGAGCACGCGACCTCTCCGTTATCAATACGCCACCACCCAACCGTTATCCCGTCTTGACGGAGGTGATAGAATGGGACGAACAAATCATTCGTGACGCCATTGTCAACGAGATGAATCGCAACGGACAGATATTCTTTATCCACAATCGTGTTCAAAGCATCTACGCCTTGGCAGAGAAACTGCGTGAGATGGTGCCCGACATCCGTATTGCCATTGGTCACGGACAGATGCCGCCGCAACAGTTGGAAGAGACCATCCTTGACTTCATCAACTACGAATATGGCCTCTTGTTGGCAACCACCGTTGTGGAATCGGGCATCGATATGCCAAACGTCAACACCATCATTGTCAACAAAGCCAATCTGTACGGCTTGAGCGACTTGCATCAGTTGCGTGGTCGCGTGGGACGTAGTAATCGCAAAGCCTATTGTTATTTGGTAGCCCCTCAAAAGGAGTTGCTGACAGAGGATGCTCGACGTCGTCTGGATGCAATTAGTACTTTTGCAGATCTGGGTTCGGGTTTTAATC
>CALEJM010000159.1 GCA_937898265.1 uncultured Porphyromonadaceae bacterium | reverse complement strand
CGAGCTTCGCGCCCGTTACATCGCCGAAATGCGCGAATCGCTCCGATCCCAGCTTGACGCGACAACGGTTGTCAACCCGGACGGCTCGTCGTTCCGTCTTTCCGATAAAAAACGATAAAATCCGACAAAACAGGAGGACAATTCCATGCAGCCGATGCGAAGAAGCGACCGCGAAGTGCTTGACCTCGATGAGATCCTCGACATCATAGAGGCGTGTGACGTCTGCCGCATTGCGATGGTCGATGACGGCGCGCCGTACATCGTGCCGATGAACTTCGGCTATATGTTCGACGGCGAAAAGCTCCATCTCTGCTTTCACTCGGCGAGCGAGGGGCGAAAGCTCGACATTCTGCGCCGGAATCCGAACGTCTGCTTTGAAATGGACACCGATCACGCGCTGACGAAGGCGCAGATGCCGAACCACTCGCATCTGTATCCGAATGAGCAGGAGTTGGTAAACGCGAGTGCGACAAAAAAACATAATGCCGGTGCAACAATGGTTAATATTAAACAGAAAGGTTACCAGCGCGGTGGTGATGACGATGGCCAGATAAGCCGGACCGGCACGGCCGGCGGTGATGCGACCAACGATAAAGCCGGAACCGATGGCTATGCCGAGGCCCACGAGAACCGGCCGCCTTACTATGCGCTCTGCTTCATCATGAAGCTCTGATTCGTTTCGGGGAGTTTGAGGATGAAACGAATCCTTCTATTGATGGCCCTGGTGGGAGGGGGGCTCGGCGCGGCGGCGGAGGATCTGCCGACGTACTCGCTTGGCCTTCCCCGCCCGGCCGTGATCCGCGACACGACCAACTAATGGCTCGCGGTAAACGCCGTCTTCGCCGCGACGGGCGTGGCGACGGCCCTTGTGTCCGTCGCGGTCGTGCCGGTCCTGTGCCTGTTCGTCCGGTCTTCGGGACGGGTTCGGGCGGAGTCGGCGGCGAGCCGTTCCGGGGCGTCGCTGCCGGTCGCCGTCGCCTTCGCCGCCGTGGCGGCCCTGGTGCTCGGGGCGGTCGCCCTGATGGACCGCATGCCGCGCGACCTCGTGCCCAACGAGGACTTCGGCGTCGTTCTCGTCGACGTGAAGACGAAGGACGGCACGTCCCGTCCCCAGGTCGTCGAGACCGTGAGGAAGATTCTGGGCAAGGTGTCCGCCGTCTGCGACATCGAGAAGTCCTGCACGGTCTTCGGCGAGGGCATCTTCTCGCCGAGCGGCGAGAACACGGCGAAGATGTACCTCGTGCTGAAGCCGTGGTCGGAGCGCGGGGCCAGGGAGGGCACGCAGGAGTGCATTGCGCGCATGCGCGAGGCCGTCTCGGACATCCCCGAGGCGCAGATCAGCCTCTTGTCGCTGCCGACGGTGCCGGGCATGGGCACGGCGGCCTACGTCTCGCCGCTCGTCCTGTCGACGGCGGACAACGATCCGGTGCGGCTGTCGTACGAGGCGCACCGGCTGCAGGCGATCCTCAAGCGCTCGCCGCTGGCGGACGACGTGACGTGCGGCTACAACACCGACTCGCCGCATCTGCGCATCCACGTCGACCGGGCGAAGTGCGAGCTGATGAAGGTTCCGCTCTCGTCGCTGTTCGCGACGCTGCAGCACAACCTCGGGTCCGTCTACGTCAACGACGTCAACCTCGGCGTGCCTGTCACCGTCAACGTGGAAAACAGCGTTGCCGCCATGGCTGTCGCACTCTTGAATGGTGTTGAGGCTGAAGAACTGCGTAGCGGACTCGATTCGTTCCGCGGTGTGAAACGTCGTTTCGACGTTCAGATGAAAACCGATAAACTGACTGTGATTGACGACTACGCCCACCACCCAGCTGAGTTGGAGGCTTCCATCCGTTCGGTGATGGAACTCTATCGCGGCAAGAAGGTGCTCGGCGTCTTCCAACCACATCTGTATACCCGTACCAAAGATTTCTATCGTGAGTTTGCCGCAGCCCTCTCGTTGCTCGACGAGGCGATGTTGGTCGAACTCTATCCTGCTCGTGAAGAGCCTATTGAAGGCATCTCTTCCGAGACTATTTATAATGAAGTGACCTGCTCTAAGACGCTTACAACCAAGAAGGAACTTATCTCAGTGCTCAAAACCAAACGCTTTGACGTACTGCTGACCCTCGGTGCCGGCGACTTAGACACCATGCTCCCACAAATCTGTGAAGCTTTACGATGAACTACGTAAGAGTCATATTATCAACCTTGGCCGTTACGGCTTGTGTTCTCTATTTGGGTTGGATCTTCGTGACCACCTCCGACAGAGAAAACGAGCTGTGTGATAGTTTCGTTGTAGAGGTGAAAGATGCCAACAAGGCTAATTTCGTAGACTCCACCTATATCCTTCAGTTGGTAAGAAACAAAGGATTGGACCCCGTCAACAAACGCTTTACCGAAATCGACCTCAACCAGATTGAAGATGCGGTAAAGAGTTGTCCGATGGTGCTGAAAGCCGTCTGCTACCGCACCCCGAAAGGAGAGGTCAAGGTGGAGATGACCCAACGTCAACCGATGTACAGAGTGATGACGGAGGCGGGCAACTACTACGTTGATAAAAATCACGAGACATTCCCCACCTCCTACAACTCTTCTGTGGAAGTACCGCTGCTGAGTGGCTACGTCACTAAGGAACTGGCTAAGGACTCACTCTACAACTTTATGCTTTTTGTCAAGAACGACAAATTCTGGCGTGAACAGACCGCACAGGTCTATGTGGATGCAGACGATGGCTTGATGCTTATTCCTCGCGTAGGAAGTCACGTGATTCTGCTTGGCAACTCCAGCAATTTCGAGCAGAAGCTTGAAAACGTCAAGATTTTCTATAGCAAAGTAATCAATGAAGTCGGTTGGAATACCTATTCCAAAATCGACGTAAGATATAACAACCAAATAATCTGCACCCCTAACAATTAAAGAAAAAACTCAACCTAAAGGATGAAAACAGAAAATATCTATCTTGCTGTTGACTACGGCGCATCAAAATCGCTGATGATGATCGCCGAGAAAGACTTTCAAGGCAAACTCCATGTGCTTGGCATGGAAGAAGAGAAGACACTCGACATGATGTCGCCGAATCATATCTTCGGCAGCCAGTTGCTCCGTTGTGTCAACAGATGTGAGAACGTAGAAAAATTTGCAGAATGCTACAAAGGCTACTCCTGTCAGTCGCTTCGTAGCAACAACAAACTGCAGATAAAGAAGAACGTAGATGGCCGTATGATTGACCAATATCTGCTCAGCGAAATGGATGCCATGTGTAACGCAGAGGCAGAGACCATTTCCGAACAGATTCCGTTGGCTGTGCGTGCCCTCAAATACTATGTCGACGAAGAGGAGGTACAGAAGTCACCTCTTGGCAGAACCTGCTCTGTGCTTCGTGCCGACTATATGTGCGTGTCTGCAAAACGTGTGTTTGCCGCCAAGGAGGAACTCTCCAACGATATCGTCAAATTCGTTACAGCTCCTCTTGCTATGGCCGACAACCTCTTGACCGAAAGAGAACGCAACAATGGCTGCGTATTGATTGACTTCGGTGCGCACAACACTACCGTAGTGGTCTGCTATTTCGGCAAGGTACAGCATATTGCCGTCATTCCATTGGGCGGTCGCAACGTCACCTTAGACATTGCCAACTACCTCGGCATCCCTGAGGACGACGCCGAACACTATAAAATCACCTACGGCAACGCCAATACCGACGAGGCAAGCACCGAGCACAAGGTTATCAACGTCAACGGCAAGGACCTTGAGTTCTCCATGGACGGACTGGCACAAGTGGTTGCCGCTCGTGAAAACGAGATCCTTGAATACGTATGGCGCGAACTTCGTCAGCTCAACTGCTTCGACAAGATTGCCGATGGCATCATCATCACCGGTGGAGCAAGTCAGATGCGAGGTTTGGAAGAACTGATTGCCAAACGTCAAATCAAAGTTAAGCAACTCAACCTTGACCAATATCTTGACATTGTCAGCACTGCCTACAAAAATCCAAAATACGCACACATCATTGCCCTGCTGTTGGAAGCCAAGGAGAATGCCGCAGTGTTCAAGAAACCTGTTGAGCCTATCTATACGCCACCAGTTGTAGAGACTCCGGAAGTTCCTGAGACCCCAGAGCAAAATCCTCACGTGGAACCAGTCAACACTCGCGAGTCCGAGAACCAAGGCGGCAAGAAACGCCGCGACCTCTTCGGCAACCTGAAGAGCACTTTCGGAACGCTGTTTGGCGAAACGGAAAACGAATAAAAGCAATTCGTTAGGAATATACTAATCAATTAGCAACATTTTCACAATGAACGAAATAGAACACTTGGACTTTATTACCGACGAAAAGAAAGAGCAAATCATCAAGGTTATCGGTGTTGGTGGTGGTGGCGGCAATGCCGTCAAGACCATGTACAAGAAAGGTATTACCGATGTCTCTTTCGCGCTCTGCAATACCGATAGAGTAGCACTGAACTCTGCTGGTATCCCTGTTTGCGTTCAGTTTGGTAATGGACTTGGCGCTGGCAACCAACCAGAAAAAGCGCGCGCTGCTGCCTTGCAGTCGGAAGAGAAAATCAGAGAGATGCTCTCTGACGGCACCCAGATGGTGTTTATCACTGCTACGATGGGTGGCGGTACTGGCACTGGCGCAGGACCGGTGGTTGCTAAAGTGGCCCATGATCTCGGACTGCTTACCATCGGCGTTGTTACCATTCCTTTCGATTGGGAGATGGGTCGCAAGAAGGTGCAAGCCATGAAAGGCGTTGTCAGAATGTCACGTTATGTTGATGCCCTCTTGGTTATCAACAACAGCAAACTGATTCAAGCCTATCCTGACCACGACCTCCGCCAGGCGTTCCAAGCCGTCGACGATGTGTTGGCACAAGCCGTCAAAGGTATTGCCGAGATCATCACTGTTGAAGGCTATATCAACGTCGACTTTGCCGATGTCTCAACGATTATGAGAGAGGGTGGTGTTGCTGTGATGAACACAGGTTCTGCCTCAGGCGAGAAACGTGTGACCCGCGCCATCGAAGAGGCCCTCGACTCACCGCTTCTCAATAACAACGACATCTGCAACGCCTCTCGCGTGCTCCTCAACGTATATACCGACTCCCAGAAGCCTATCAGCTTGAGTGAGATTGACGAAATCAAAAACTTCTCAAGTAAGATGAAAGGCGAGGTAGAGGAGTATATCTGGGGCGTGACCTATGTAGATGGTCTCAATGACGACGTGAAGATTACTATCGTAGCCACAGGTCCAAACATGAAGTTTGCACCAGATTCTTTGAGGGAGCAGTTGGAAGAGCAGATTGCTGCCGAGGATAGTCAGGCAGATGAAGCCAACAACAATCCAACGATCGGCAAGCGTGTGGCTATTCCGCCATCACGTCAGACTTTGGAACAGTCTATCCAAAAAGAGATGTACAACACCCAGGAAGAGACCGTTGCCAAAGCAACCATCAAACTCTACTCGCTGGACGAGCTCGACTCTGAGTCGGTGATGAAAATCGTTCGCGACACCCCTGCTTTGAAACGTTATCAGTAAAACATTTTTAGAACAACACAACACTATGGATATATTTGAAAAAGTAAGCGAGGGCATCAAAGCTGCTATGCTCTCTCGCGATAAAGTGACCCTTGAGGCACTTCGTAACATCAAAAAAGAACTCCTTGAGGCCAAGACCTCTAAAGAGTGCAACGGCGAACTCACCGACGCAGTAGCCTTGAAAGTGATTCAAAAGATGGCCAAGCAAAGCAAAGATGCTGCACAAATGTTTGTGGAGCAGAACCGTCAGGACCTTGCCGACGAATACATGGCTCAGGTTGCCGTCATGGAGAAGTTCCTCCCTTCACAGATGTCTAAAGACGAAGTCATTGAATTTGTGAAGAAAGTGATTGCCGAAGAGGGCGTCACCTCTTTGAAGGAGATGGGTAAGGTGATGGGCCGCGCCTCAAAAGAACTGGCTGGTCGTGCCGAAGGTCGCACCATCAGCGAAGTGGTCAAGAGTCTCCTCCAATAAGAATAGATACCTTATTTATATAATATACCCCTGCTCAATATATCATTGGGCAGGGGTTGTTTTTTGTAGGGATGATAGTCTGCAAAGAAAAACGGCGGCACCGTGTGGTGTCGCCGTTTTGTATGTTCGGAAGAGGATTATTCTTCGTCGAGGTCAAGGATGCCAACAACTTCGAACTCT
>CALEJM010000158.1 GCA_937898265.1 uncultured Porphyromonadaceae bacterium | reverse complement strand
ATGCATGGAATACTGCAACTTATACAGATATTTCTCCTGTTATAGCAGAATATCATATGGGTAAAGGTTTAGTAAAAAATTATGCCGATCCTGAATTTCCTAGTGGTATAGTTCAGTTTGATTCTGTTGCAAAGGAAGAAACAATTTTAATAAAGATTGGTGACGATAAAGATTATAATATGGATTACTTAATTCGTAGTGGATTAACCCTTTTTCATGGACCGGAACCTTTTACAATTAATAAAATTGTTCTTACAAAGCTAGAAGAAACTGTGCTTTGGGAAGGTGAAAAGGAAATTGGCTGGGGTGCTGATGATGCATTGTTAATTAATGAACCTAAAATTCCAGAAGATGCAAAATCTATTATTGTTGAGTACACAAAACCTGAAGGAAATACTTCTATTATCAACTTTAATAACAGTTGGTGGGAAGGAAAAGATGTATACAGTGCTTCTGGTAATTATGCAATTAATCAGTTCACTAAAGTAGCCGAGCATTATGGTTGGGAGTTGTGATTGAGTATGGGACTTACTGTAGGAGAGCTTATAGATAAACTTAAGGATGTTGACCCAAGTTTGCTATTGTATGTAGAAACAGATGATGGTTACGGTAGTGCTAATTCTGTGGTTATTGAGGCTGACTACAATATGGTCACTATAACTACTGAGTGGGGGAAATAGTGTGGAGGAGACGCATATGTTTGTTACTTGTAATGTAAGTAGTTGTGTCCATAATGATGGAGATGGTGGATGCAATAGCAAATGGGGTGTAACTATATCTGATGATCAGTGCACTGCTGCTGGATTTTTGCCTATTTGTCAAGATTATAAGGAGAAAGTAGAGGAGTATTTCGGAAAAACCCTTTCGCAGTTACGTGACGACCTCCGCGACGCTGTTCGCGACCAAATGGTTCAACAGCAGATGCAGTCGCGATTGGTGAGCGATGTCACCGTCACCCCTGCCGAGGTTCGCAGATATTTCAATCGTCTCCATCAAGACAGTATTCCCATGGTGCCAGCCTCGGTAGAGGTACAGATTATCACTATGGACCCTATCATCCCAGTTGCCGACCGTGAGGCTACCAAAAACCGTTTGCGTGAGATGGCAGAACGTGTCAACAGTGGCAAGACCGACTTTACCATGCTGGCGCGTCTCTATTCCGACGATGAGGAGTCTGCCAAACAGGGTGGTGACCTCGGTTTCTTTGGTCGTGGCATGATGGTGGCTCCTTTCAGCAACGTCGCCTTCTCGCTCACAGAGCCAGGCAAGGTGTCACGCGTTGTTGAGACTGAGTTCGGCTATCACATCATCCAACTCGTAGAGCGTCGTGGCGATCGTGTACATTGTCGTCATATCCTCCTTCGTCCGAAAGTATCGTTGGAAACCAAAACCTCTACATTGACCAAACTCGACAGCATTGCTACTGCCGTCAAACTTGGTAAAATCAGTTTCGAAGAAGCTGCTGCTAAATACTCTGCCGACAAAAACTCCAAGATGAACGGCGGTTTGATGACCAACGAAAATAGCGGCTCTGCCAAATTCGAACTTCAAGACCTCCCACAAGAGATTGCTAAGATGGTCAACACCATGAAGATTGGCGACGTCTCCGAACCATTTGTCATGATGGACAACAAACTGGGTCGTGAGGTGTTTGTCGTTGTGCGTCTGAAAACCAAGGTCGACAGCCACAAAGCTAATATGACCGACGACTATCAGCAACTCAAGCAGATGTGTGAGGCACAGAAGAGTGAAGAGGTTATCAACAAATGGATAGACGAGAAAATCTCCGATACCTACATCTATATAGATCCAGAATGGCGCAACTGCACCTTTGAGCACCCATCATGGATTAAAGAAGACTGATTGTAATGAAAAGACTTTTGACGATACTGTTGTTTAGCTATGTGCTGTGTGGCCTGATGGTTGCGCAGAAAAGTGCTACAACCCTCACCGTCAACCCCAACGCCCCTAAGACAGGCAAAAGAGAAACCCCTCGTTCTGTCTTGGTGCCTGCCGTTAGCCCAGCCTCCAGACCAACCACCACCAAACCAAAGAAAAGCAACTCTTCCGAAAACGTGACCTATATCTATCTCGAGCACGCGATGCAGATGCTCTACAACGAGATGGAGATGCCCGATGCGCAGTTGCTTGTCGACGAGGTCTGCTTCCGTCACGACGACGCCTACCTCTATTGCGATTCCGCCTATTTTTTCCAGAACGACAACTCGTTCCTGGCGTATGGTCATGTGCGAATCATCCAAGGCGATACCTTGGCTATCTATGGCAAACGCCTTACCTACTTCGGCGACGAGAAGATGGCGCGCTTGCGTGGTGATGTTCGTATGATTAACCGTGATGTAGAGCTGATTACCGACAGTCTGAACTACGACCGTAAGAACGACGTAGGCTACTATTTCAATGGTGGCGAACTCCATAACAACGAAGACACGCTGACCTCCGAATTGGGTTACTACTATCCCAATACCAAGATAGCAGTATTCACCAAAAATGTTGTTGGACGTAATAAAGACATGGTGATGAACAGCGACACGCTGCGTTACAACACTGAGACCAACCTCGCTACAATCCTTGGTCCTACGCATATTGTCTACGAAGACTCCACCCACATCATCACCAATCGGGGCTGGTATAATACCAATACCGAGCAGTCTATGTTGCTTGACAGTTCCTACGTGATGCACGAGAGCGGTAAATACCTCTTTGCCGACACCATCTTCTACGACAACAAACAAGGCAAAGGCGAGGGCTTCTCACATGTGGAACTGAGAGACACCACCCGCGATATGTCGCTGTTTGGCAACTACGGCTATTATATTGAGAAAGACGAAATCGGCTTAGTCACCGACTCCGCTTTGTTGGTGGAGTACTCCTCGTCCGATACCCTTTATCTCCATGCCGACACCCTCTATACCCACCTGATGAAAGACTCAATCATGGTTGACACTATCATGACCGACACAACCTACAAGGTGGTCTTGGGTTATCCGAATGTCCGTCTCTATCGCAACGATTTGCAAGGTGTGGCCGATTCTGCATTCTTCAACACGCAAGACTCCACTTTGCTCTTGACCAAACTGCCGATTATCTGGAGCGAAGAGCGACAAATTACGGGCGATACGATACGTCTCTATTCCATCGACTCCACCGACTATACGCGGGTCATCGGCAAGGCATTCCTATGCGAGCAGGTCGACTCCACGATGTTCAACCAACTGTCGGGCAAGGAAATCATCGGATATATCCACGACGACGAACTCCATAAGGTTGATGTCAACGGTAATGCCCAATGTATCTTCTTCCCCGAGGAAGACGATGGAGGCATCATCGGCATGAACACGATAGAAAGCAGTTATCTCTACGCCTATATCGTTAACGAGAAACTCGATCGTTTGGTCTTCACCCCGTCTCCGTCTGGCTCTTGCCTTCCATTGGACATGGTGTCATCCGACCGCATGTATCTCCCCAACTACTCATGGCATATAGAGAAAAAGCCGGTGGACAAAACCGACCTCTTCCGTCCGAACAAACCTGTGCCAGTGGTTGTGGCAGTCAACGATTCCACTTCCCAACACCATACATCCACCTCAACAACCTCTTCCGAACCGAAGCAGAAAACTACCCGTAAGACGCAGAAAGAAGAAGAGGCCGCTGCTGAGTTGGAGGCTATCAGAAACCAAGAGAAAGCCAAGACCACGGCAAGTGACGAACAGCGTCCTTCTGGCTTTGGATTCGGCTCAACCAGTTCATTCGGCTCCAACAACGGTGTTGGCGCCCCAGGCTCCTCTCCAATGGGCTTTGGTGGCGGTATGGGCAACTCGTCTGGCACGCTGCGACCGATACAAAGATAAACACGATGAGACCTATCTATTATATAAATAGTGAAGTGACCAAAACCGCCACAGCCAAACTGTGGACAGAGACTTTGGCAGAAACATTCCATTTCGAAGCCAAGTGTCTGAACATCGGTTTGAAGTCTGATGAAGGCAACTATCTCCCCGATTGGGGCGGTATCAACGACTTCATCGAGGCCAACGATGTGGCTATTTTGGTGATAGAGATTTACGACAACAGCAAGATACAGTTCTATCTCAACCAATGTCGCGAACTCCGCATCCCTTACCTGATGCTCAAGGAGGGACAACAGATTGACCTCAAGCGTGTGGCATTGCCAGTCACGTTCCTGATGGAGGAGAAAGAGAAAGGACCGTTTGCAAGTGCTTTCGGCCGTTTCTTCCAGTCGGAAATCGTCTTCTTTGCTCCCAACGACTACGGTTCAAAGGCAAAGACCAATATTGCCGCCATTACCAAACTCTTTAAATCTTTCTCCTTGAACTATACGCAGATACAGGGAGAGAAGAATAGCGAAAAGGTGGAGATGGAAGCCACGCAGAAAGCGCCAGCCAACAACTGTGGACTTGTCATCGTGACCGCTTCGCGTGAGTACGGACTCGACGACATCATCTTCGGCCCTAAAGAGCGAAAAATCATCAAAAAGGCTCAGATTCCAGTCATGTTAATCAATCCGCGTGGCGACCTCTATTCGCTGTGCGACTAAATAAAGAGAAATATAGAAGATTATGCGAAAGATATTTTTGTTATTGCTATTGACAATCACCTCATTGGCTTTTGCTCAGGACTATCCTACAAAAACCATTGGCAGTAAAACCTATTACATCTATTCAGTGGAAGCTGGCGACGGACTCTTTGCCATCGGCAGAAAGTTCAACGTTACACAAGCCGAACTCCATGAAGCCAATCCCGGACTGAGTCCAGAGATTCAGGTGGGTCAGGAACTGCTCATCCCGATGGTCAATGCGGGACGCACCATGTCTATGGCGCCAGTACAGACTACCTCTCACGAGGAGCAGGTCATCAAACACACCGTGTTGCCACAACAGACCCTCTATGCAATCTCAAAAATCTATAGCGTCAGCATCGAGCAAATCAAAGCTCTGAATCCTGGCTGCGAAAATGGTATCAAAGTGGGCGACGTCTTGAAGATTCCTGTGTCCACCTCAGCGCAGAATAACGATCGTCAGCGAACAGCCCCTGCCACCACCGCAGTCACAACCACCAGTGCACCTCGAACCAAGGTGCATATTGTTAAACATAAAGAGACGCTCTATGGCATCTGCAAGATGTATAACGTTGACATGAACGACGTGATGGCTGTCAACGAAGGATTGACCGAGAAAGTCAAAGAGGGACAACGCATCTTGATTCCTGTGGAAACACCTCAAAAAACAACCCAGAAGACCGAGAGCACCAAACCCTCCAAGGTTGACGAGAGCACAACAGCTAAGCTTGCGGGCATGACCTCTTCCAACTCCACAGCTACAGCCTCTTCTAAGTCGTCGGCACAGTTCACAGAAGATCTCCCATCGTGGTCCAACCGCTCCATCAGCGGCAACCATCTAAAGGTAGCTCTCCTCCTCCCTTTGATGACCGAGAAAGTCGATGTAGACGGCTCTGCCGAGAAGTTTGTCTCTTTCTACAAAGGTGCGATGCTTGCCATGGAAGAGCTCAAAGCCAGCGGCGTGACCCTCGACGTACATACTTTCGATATTGCCAAGGACACAACACAACTCTCTGCTGTTTTGGCCGATCCTGTGATGAAGACGATGGACCTCATCATTGGTCCTGCCTATAAGGTTCAGGTGCCATTGGTGTCACGTTTTGCACGCCAGAACAAAATCTATACGGTTGTACCATTCACTTCTCAAATCAACAACTGGGATCTCCACGAGTATATCCTTCAGTTCAACCCCTCGTTTCGTGAGCTCTATTCTGTGGTTGCGGAGCGCATCGTCAAGACCTCTGACAAGGCACCTTTCGTCATCATTCACTTCCCATATAGCAACAACCGTGGCGAGAACCTCGCTATCGAGTTGATGCGCTCACTCCAGAAACGTAAAATCAGCTACCGAGAGATTGCTGTCAAAGACTATGACTCCGACTCCCTCGCCAATTTGATAGGTCGCAACAAATGCAATATCCTCATCGCTTCCAACGAGAGTCGTGATGCCCGCTATGTCATCAATCAGTTGGCTGATGCTCATCTCACCTATCACACCATCTGGGGCTTTGAAGAGTGGAGTTCAGCACTTGCTCCTATGCAGGATGCCTACTATCTCACACTCTTTGACCCACATCCGTCGGCTAC
>CALEJM010000157.1 GCA_937898265.1 uncultured Porphyromonadaceae bacterium | reverse complement strand
CCTATCTCTTCCCTCAAGCAGAGGAGAGCAGTGCGCTCCCAGAGTCCGCCTCCGAACCCTTCACCGTTCCGATGATGGACGAAGAGGACACTACCGCCGTTGCTGCCCCAACCAAACAATCTACACACTCTCGTTTCCCCGTCAACAACCTTGAGGTCGTTACCTACGAAGACCTTGAGAAAAAATACGCCATCGACCTCCCCAACCCAGATAACGTATCCACCTCCATAGAATTTGACGGTCAGACCGGTTCCTACATCGTTCACACCAAGATTGGCGACATCGACATCGCCTCACCGATGGTGCTCTCTGCCGACGAGTACAAACGCTACTCCCTCCAGCAGGAGATGCAAAACTACTGGAATCAGAAGAATGCGGAGGCATCTAAGGACTACGAAGACAAGTTCAACATCACCGACATGAAGTTCAGTCTTGGTCCTGCCGACAAAGTATTCGGTCCTGGTGGTGTACAAATCAAGATGCAAGGTTCTGCCGAGTTGAAGTTTGCCTTCAACCACAACTACATTCAGAACCCATCGCTCTCCGACCGTTTGAAGAAAAACAACACCTTCGACTTTGACGAGATTATCCAACTGAACGTCAATGCTTCAGTGGGTGATAAAATCAAGTTCGGACTGAACTATAACACCCAAGCAACCTTCGACTTCGACCAACAAAACCTCACCCTTGCCTACGAAGGCAAAGAAGACGATATCATCAAGAAGATTGAGGCCGGTAACGTCAGCATGCAGCTCAACAGTTCCCTCATCTCTGGTAGTTCTGCGTTGTTCGGCATCAAGGGCGACCTCCAGTTTGGTAAGTTCCGCATTCAAGCGTTGGCCTCACAGCAACGCTCCACCTCGCAGAACGTAAGTACCAACGGTAGCGTTCAGCTTGAGAAATTCGAAATCACTGCCGACGCCTACGAAGAGAACCGTCACTTCTTCCTTGCCCAGTTCTTCCGCGACAACTACGAGAAGAATATGGAGCAGTTGCCACACATTGCTTCGGGTGTGACCATCAACCGTATCGAAGTGTGGATTACCAATAAACGCAACAACTACAACCAGTCGCGTAACCTCATCTGCTTCTCCGATCTCGGCGAACCACGTCGTATTGACGGTCCTTGGACCATCACCGGACAGCAGTACCCCGACAACAATGCCAACTCACTCTACAACTCCATATCACAGATTCCGAACGTTCGCACCATCGACCAGTTCACCGCCACGATGAACAACGTCTATGCTGGTCAACCGGGCGTCAACGGCGGCGAGCACTACGAGAAAATTGAGAGTGCCCGACTCCTTACCAATGGTGAGTATACCCTCAATGCCGACCTCGGCTACATCACTCTCAACACGGCGTTGAATGCCGACGAGGTGCTGGCCGTTGCCTTCGAATACACCGCGGGCGGCAAGGTCTATCAGGTGGGTGAGTTCTCTACCGACGGCGTTGCAGCACCGCAAGCCATCATGGTTAAACTCCTTAAAGGCACGTCGGTCTCTCCTCATAGTGCTGTTTGGGATCTCATGATGAAGAACGTCTACGCGCTCAACGCCTCCAGCATCAACCCCGACAACTTCAAACTCAGTATCTTCTACCGCAACGACTCTGCGGGCATTGAGTTGAATTATATCCCTGAAGGCAACATCAAAAACATGATGCTCTTGCGTGCGATGAACCTCGACCGCCTCAACGCCTTCAACAACGTATCCCCGGACGGACGATTCGACTTTGTGGAGGGTTACACCATCAACTCCAACACCGGCCGTATCATCTTCCCGGTGCTTGAACCGTTCGGCTCCCACCTCCGCAAGATGATTGGCAACGACGCCATCGCCGATAAATATGTCTATGAGGAACTCTACGACTCCACCCTTGTCATGGCGCGTGAGTTTACAGAGAAAAACAAATTCCTCATCATGGGCGAATACCAAGGTAACAACACCAGCGAGATTCGCCTCAACGCCATGAACGTCCCCAAAGGCTCTGTTGTCGTGACTGCCGGTGGTACGAAACTCATTGAGAACGTTGACTACACCGTCAACTACAACATGGGTATCGTCACCATCCTCAACCAGTCCATCCTCAACTCCAACACCCCTATCGATGTTCATCTGGAGAATCAAGACGTCTTCAACCAACAGCGTCGAAGCATGTTCGGCACCCATGTAGAATATGCGTTCAACAAAGACTTCAAGATTGGCGGTACTATCATGCACCTCACCGAGATGCCTCTCTACACCAAGACGGCTGCTGGCAGCGAACCTGTTGCCAATACTATTTGGGGCTTCAGTGCCAACTATCAGAAAGAGTCGCAGTGGCTTACCCGCATAATTGACAAACTGCCGCTCCTTGAGGCTACCGCACCGTCATCGTTCTCTTTCAACGGTGAGTTTGCCCAGATGATACCTGGTCACCGTAAGATTAAGAACAACCCAGGCTACGCCTATCTCGACGACTTTGAAGCTACCGAGACCACCATCGACCTCAGCTACCCATTCTATTGGCATTTGGCAAGTACGCCGTCTGACCCTAATGCCACCTCGGGCTTTTTGCTGCATGGCACGATGTCCAACAACATTGAATATGGCGTAGACCGTGCGTTGTTCAACTGGTACACCGTCGACAACAACGTCTTCAATATGGTGAAGAACAGTTCTATGCCAGCGCACATCCGCAACGATGCGAACCTCCGTTCCAACCACCTGACCCGTCTGGTTAAGCAGCAGGAACTCTTCCCGAACAAAGACCTCCCAATGGAGATGTCAAACTACCTCACCGCGTTGAACATCAGTTTCTATCCGCAGGAGCGTGGTCCGTACAACCTTGACGTCAACAATATCAATCCTGACGGCACACTGACCAACCCTCGTCAGCGTTGGGGCGGTATGATGCGCAAACTGGAGACCACCGACTTTGAGAAGTCTAATATCGAATACATCGAGTTCTGGCTGATGGACCCATTTGTCAACGACTCCACAGGCACAGCTCAAGGCGGTGACCTCTATATCAATATCGGTGACATCTCGGAGGATATCCTCAAGGATGGTAAGAAATTCTTTGAGAACGGTATGCCTGCCGACGGCGACACCACTCAGACCACCTCCACCGTGTGGGGTCGTGTGCCTACCGCACAGAGCACCGTGCTTGCCTTTAGCAGCGACCCTAACTCTCGCGAACATCAGGATGTAGGTCTCAATGGTCTCCATACCGACGACGAGTTCACCTTCCCAACCTACCGCAGCTACCTTGCCGACCTCCGTCAGAAACTCAGTCCTGCCGTTGTAGCCGCCATGATGCAAGACCCCTTCTCGCCATTCAACGACCCTGCAGGCGACAACTACCACCACTACCGTGGCGACGACTACGACAATCAGCAGCTCTCCATCCTTGCGCGCTATAAGCACTACAACGGCGTGGAAGGCAACTCACCTGCCAGTGATGAGTCCACCACCTCCTATTCAAAGTCGGCAACCACCATTCCCGACGTAGAAGATCTCAACCAAGATAACACCCTCAACGAATACGAGAAATACTTCCAATATCGTATCTCATTGCGTAAGGGCGACATGCAGGTGGGTCAGAACTTCATTGCCGACCGTCGCGACGTGAATATCGAGATGGCTGACGGAACCTCAAGTAGCGTCACTTGGTATCAGTTCAAAGTGCCTGTTGCCGACTATGAGAAGCGTGTAGGTTCCATCCGCGACTTCAAGTCCATCCGCTTCATGCGTCTCTATCTCACTGACTATAGTGAAGAGACCCATCTCCGCTTCGGTACACTCCAACTGGTGCGTGGTGAGTGGCGCACCTATACCAAGACCCTCTACGACCCATCCACACCGCCAGTCTCTGCTGGTACAATGGATATCTCCTCAGTCAACATCGAGGAGAACGGCAGTCGTACCCCAATCAACTACCTCTTGCCTCCAGGCGTGACTCGTGAAGTGGATCCAAGCAACTCTCAGATGTCGCGTCTCAACGAGCAGTCGATGGTGTTGCGTGTCTACGACCTCGCCCCAGGCGATGCACGTGCCGTCTACAAAAACACCACCTACGACATGCGTCGCTACCGTCGTTTCCAGATGTTCACTCACGCAGAGCAGATGATTGACGACCCTCACAACCTCCAAGACTACGACCTCAGCGTCTTCGTCCGTTTGGGTAGTGACCTCCAACGCAACTACTACGAATACGAGATTCCGCTCCGCCTCACTCCAGCGGGCTTCTATACCGAGTCGACTGCCGACGTTGTCTGGCCAGCCGACAATATGTTCGATTTCCTTCTTGAACGCCTCACCGACGTCAAGCAGCACCGTAACGTTGCTCAGCAGAGCAACCCATCCATCTTGTTGACTCATCGCTACTCAGAGACCGACCCCGACCATCCAAACAACCATATCATCGTGGTTGGTAACCCGAACCTTAGCGACGTACATAGCATGATGATTGGTGTGCGCAACAACAACCAGCAGACACTCAAGACCGGTGAAATCTGGGTCAATGAGATGCGTATGACCGACTATAACGAAAACGGTGGTTGGGGTGCATTGGGTAATGCCTCAATCAACTTCTCCGACATCGCCTCACTCAATATCTCTGGTCGCTATGAGACAGCCGGTTTTGGTGGCATCGAGCAGAACCTCATCGACCGCCGTCTGGAAGACTACGGACAGTTCAATATCTCCACCCAGTTTGAAGTCGGCCGTTTCTTCCCAGAGAAAGCTAAAGTCAGTCTTCCGCTCTACGTCTCCTACTCAGTAGAGAGTGAGCGTCCGCAATACAACCCAACCGACAAAGATGTGCTCTTGAACGACGCTATCCATGACCTCCAGACCTCGGAACAACGCGACTCACTGAAGGCCGTTGCTACCTCAAAGGTGGTCAACAAGAGTGTCAACCTGACCAACGTACGCATCGACCGTCGTGGCGAGCGTCCACGTCTCTACGACCTTGCCAACTTCTCTGCCAGCTACTCCTACACCGAGTCGTCGGATCTTGACCCACAGGTAGAGCGTGACATGCGTATTGCCCACCACGGCTCATTCAACTACAACTTCTCGACCTCTCCAACCCCTTGGGAACCGTTTAAGAAAAGCGAGAAACTGAAATCACCACATCTCCGTCTCATCAAAGACTTCGGCATCAACTATCAGCCGAACCTCCTGGCATTCTCTATCAACATCGACCGCCTCTACAACGAGACCCAGATGCGTGACCTCGACGGCTCGATGAATATCGACGTTACCGACCCAACCAACCCATTGCTCTCGTCAAGTAAATCGTTTACTTGGGGACGTGAGTTCCAATTCCGTTATGACCTCACCAAAAACCTCAAGTTCTCGTTCACCAGCGGAACGGGTAGTCGCTTTGAGGAGTCGCTCGTCTCTCCTGTCAACAAGAAACTCTTCCCAACCGAATACGAGAACTGGCGCGACACCATCTTGCAGAGCATGCGTCACGGCGGTCTGCCTTTGGAATACGACCAGACCTTCACTGCTACCTGGAGTGTGCCGCTCAACAAGATTCCGTTCCTTGACTGGGTAACCGCCAATGCTCAATACTCAAGCACTTATTCCTGGGACTATGGTGCTGTCTTAGGCAACAACACTAATGTAGGCAACATCATTGGCAACGTCTCCAACTGGCAGGTTGACGGCAACCTCAACTTTGAGAAACTCTACAACAAATCGAAATATCTCAAAGGAGTTCAGCAACGCACCTCTGCGTCCAAGTCCTCCAACCTCTTGAAACGCAACAACTCCCGAACCAGCTTTACCCCACGCAGTTTCTCTAAGACCTTCAGCGTGGAGAAGGGTAAAACGACCGACTTGAAGCACAACCTCAATAGCACCACCTTCACCATCACCTTCGTCGACAAGGAGGGGAACACTGTCAAGGTGCCGTACAAAGAGATTGACCCAAATAACATACGTATCAAATCGCGCAAGGAACTCGACAGCATCACCGTTACCATGTACAGCGGCGATGAATATCCCGCTCAACTTGTGGGCAAGGACAGCAGCTACGATGTGGCACTGCTGAAAATCGAAGGCGAAGACCTGCCTGCCG
>CALEJM010000156.1 GCA_937898265.1 uncultured Porphyromonadaceae bacterium | reverse complement strand
CAGCTCCTTTGCTGGATGACGCCAGTACTGAAAGCAGTGAAGAATGATTTTGACGCCCTCTTCGTGAAGCGCTTTCAGTCTGTAGAATACATCGATAGCTCCACCATAATTAGCGGGGTAAGGGATGTCGAATGCTACGATATTCAGTGCTTTGACCATATATGATTCATTTAGATTGTCTTGTTGATTGAAGTAGTAATTCCTCTAACCGTTTGGCTTGCGCTTGTCGAGCGAAACGCTGCTTACTCTCTATGTTTACTTTGGAAGTTGTCATGCCATTTCTTTGCCATTCCTCGTATTTCTCCAAGATAAATTCTTTGCAAGCATCTATGTCAGCAGCGGCTATGCCAATTCTGGTCTCTTGGATGGTCTGGGCGAGACATTCCTCATCGCTTCTCACGCAGAGAACGGGACACTCACAACCCAAAGCCTCAAAGAATTTCGTAGTCATGATGCCGTGATTGCCATTCGTCTGTGCCTTATTGCTAAGCACCAAAGCCAAAGAACTTCGATTAAGAATCTCAGGGATTTGGGTGTGGAAAACCAGCGAATGGAACTTGAATACGCTTGCAATAGACTCTTCGTTGATGGTTTGTTTGATGAGTCTTGCTGAACTGTCATCCGTATACCAATTGATTTCAAAGTCGTCAGCGTTGACTTTTTGCTCGTTGAACAGTTGAGATAGAGCATCGAATAACAATGAGACATCTTGTAGGGGCATTCCGTAGAACTTGCCTGTGTAGGATATCGTAAATTTCTCGGTTGCTACTCTTGCGGGTGTGAAGATTTGTTCGTCGTATCCGTTGTAAATCAGCTGAGTGTTAGGATTCCATTGCTTTAAGAAATCTACATGCCAAGGGGAGACTGAAGTGACGTGGGTAGCCTGTTTGAGAACCATGTTGCGACGACGGATATTGATTTGGGTGTACAGTCTCATCAACCATCGACCGAACGCACCATTGAGGTGGTGTTCAAGGTAGGTGAATGGTGGCGCCTGCTCGGGGATGTCGCGTAGATCAACTATCAAAGGAAGATTTTGCTGCTTGGCAATTCGTGCAGCTGTGGGGAGAGGAAATGAGAAGAAGGTGCTGGTGAAAACCGCATCGTATTTCTTTTCGCTAAGTTGTTGAGCGTACGCTTTGTAGAGTGTGGCGGATTTGAAATCGTGAAACAAACTGACGATATTTCTAAATCGCCATAGCCATACGTTGCTGCTCTCAGTGGATATACTATATATATTGTATGGCAACTCAACATGCTCGCGAGGGGTCTCGGTGAGAATGTCCAGTTGCCATCCATGTTGCTGGAGGTAGTCGCAGAAAAAACGGACTCGTGGCAAGAATGCCGGAGGTGTGAACATGTCGCAGACCACGAGGAGACGTTTTTCCATAGCCAAAGTGTTTGCTGTTGGTTTATCCGCAGTATTTAACGATAGTCTGACGAATCTCTTCCAACTGGTTGAGCAATGCCTTGTTGCGATACAATCCGAAGTCGCTTCTCAATAAGCGTGCAGTCTTTGCGTAACTGTGGATGAAGGCGTGCGCTGGAGGCGTAAGCAAAACGATAGGCAAGGCAATCCACCATGAGAAATTGCAGAAAGCAATGATGGCAATGATGATGGTGGAGATTGGCATCAACAACCATTCGATGACAAATCGAGCAGAGTTGTGGAATGCGATGTCCTTCATCTTCTTCGTTAGTAAGCCGTTTACAATCAGAATCAGCGAAGAGGCAACGGTTGAGAAAATAGCGTAGGGGAGTGTGATAATCAGCATGGCTAACTTAGTCAAGATGCTGAGCATTCGGTTTTTCTTGTTGAACGACCTTGCGCTGATTTTTTGTTCCTTACGTGCTTGTTCAAAGGCTTTGACTTTCTCCATGCAAGCCTGTGCATCTTCGTGCTCCAGGCGTGCTTGTTCCATACTGTTGGCAATGTGTTGGTTGGCCTCGCGTCGTTGCAAGAGAGAGAATTTTTTGCCATGGCGTCGTTCTGCCAGCTCCTCGCCCTCAATCAGACAGCATTCGTAGAGTTCCTCGTAGCAGCCGTTGTTTGGAACAATGAGGTGTACCTTTCTCAGGCGCTGGTCAAACTCTCTGCGGAGTTCGTTGATTTGTTCGGCTACAGGCATTTCTGCGTGTTCGCGAACAAAGGCGGAGACATTGAGGGGCTCGCCAATCTGTGTGAGGATAGAAGTGCGGTATTTGTTGTAGCTACCATATTCTATGCCGTATGGGAGGATATAGACATCTTTGGCTCCTTCAAGCGACTCGTTGGCTTGGAGGGCAATGCGGAACATGCCTTTGACGATTGGAAGTTGGTTGCGAATTGTGCGGTGAGTGCCTTCCGAGAAGATACAGAATGGAACGTTGCAGTTGAGGATGCGAACGCTCTCTTCCATAATCTCCTTGTTTTTCGACAGATTTTCGTAGCCGTCACGCATACGCATGATTGGCATGATCTTGCAGAAGTTAAGCAAGAACGCCAAAAACTTAGATTTGAAGATGTCGGCTCTGGCAACGAAGACTGCAGGTCCGTGAAGAATCATCATCACAGCAATCGCATCGATGGCTGCGTTAGAGTGGTTAGGACCAAAGATGATGGCTGCGTCTTGTGGAATCTTGTCGGTGTCAACATATTCCTGACGGTAATATGCCGACGAGAACAACTTACGCATGTAGTTGGAACCAATCTTATATGGTAAGTTTTCTATTTCTATCCCTTTAGGCATG
>CALEJM010000155.1 GCA_937898265.1 uncultured Porphyromonadaceae bacterium | reverse complement strand
TGGTTTATGCAGGTTTCGAACTGTTCGCCAGCGAAGACAAAGCTCCTGCCTTCACCGTTGCTGATGACGATTTCATCGAAGTAAAGGACGAAGACGTCATTGCAACAGACCAAACACCTCCCCCTCCACCAGAACAACCGGCTCAACAACAGGAAGTCGTCCTCAACATCGTGGAAGACAACATTAAGGTCACCACTGATTTCGACTTCAGCCAGGACTTTGACGAAAACGAAGTTGTTGAAGACTTTGTTGATGATGTAGTAGAAATCGTCGAAGAAGAAACCGATGATGCTCCTCCTGTGCATTTCACCGAAGAGATGCCTGAGTTTCCTGGCGGTCCTGAAGCACTGAACTCTTTCCTGTCAAGAGAGATCCAGTATCCGGAAGTCGCTCGTAACAACGGCATTGTGGGTACTGTTTTGGTTGAATTCGTCGTTGAAAAAGACGGCCGTGTAAGTAACGCCAAAGTTAAAGTTCCTTTGTTCCCTGATTGCGACAAGGAAGCTGTCCGCGGTGTTATGGCTATGCCGAAATGGAAACCTGGTAAGAATATGGGCAAACCCGTACGCTGCTTCTACCAAGTTCCTGTCACCTTCAGAATGTAATTACTCGAAATGTTAATACACAAGGCACCGATAAATTTCGGTGCCTTTTTTGTTTCAACACAAATTCAACCTTTTTCTCCAAAACGACCTTAAACATCGTTTTTTTATGTAAGTTTGCAGACTTTTTAGAATAAACAATAAAATTTTAATAATCAATACTTTAAAAAATGAAACAGTTAATTGAATGTGTTCCGAACTTCAGTGAAGGCAGAAATCCTGAAATTATCGAGCAGGTAGCCGACGTTATCAGACACGCCGAAGGCGTAACTTTGTTGGATGTTGACCCAGGTGCAACAACAAATCGCACCGTGGTGACCTTCGTAGGCACGCCCGACGCCGTTGTCGAGGCCGCATTCTCCCTCATAGCAAAATGTCAGGAGTTAATTGATATGCGCAACCATCACGGTGACCACCCGCGCTTCGGAGCCACCGACGTATGCCCCTTCGTTCCCGTTGCCAACATCACAATGGAAGAGACAGCCGAATACGCACACAAGCTGGCCAAACGCGTAGGCGAAGAACTCAAGATTCCCGTATATTGCTACGAAAACGCAGCTTTCGAAGAGAAGAGACGCAACTTGGCAAACTGCCGTGCAGGCGAATACGAAGCCCTCAAGGAACGTATCTCCACTAAAGAATGGAAACCAGACTTCGGTCCGAGCAAATTCAACGAAAGTGTTGCCAAGAGTGGCGCCACCGCCATCGGTGCCCGCGACTTCCTCATCGCAGTGAACTACAACCTCAACACCACCTCCACGCGCCGTGCCAACGCCATCGCATTCGACGTTCGTGAAAAGGGTCGTCCAAAACGCGAAGGCGGCAAACCAAACGGCAAACCAATGAAAGACGAGAACGGCGAGGTAATCATGCTCCCAGGTACTCTGAAAGGCACTAAAGCCATCGGCTGGTACATCGACGAGTACGGCATCGCTCAGGTTTCAATGAACATCACCAACATCCGCGAGACTCCACTCCACGTGGCTTTCGACGAGGTATGCCGCTGTGCTGCCAACCGTGGTCTCCGCGTAACCGGCACCGAAATCGTTGGCTTGATTCCAAAGAGCACACTCATCGACGCTGGCAAACACTTCCTCCGCAAACAACAACGCTCTGTTGGTATCCACGAGAGCGAAATCATCAAGATTGCTGTTAAATCAATGGGTCTTGACGATTTGAAACCATTCGATCCAAGCGAGAAAGTTATCGAGTATATGCTCGAAGATAAGAATAAGAAACGTCTCATCGACCTCACCTGCAAAGGCTTCGCCGAAGAGACCGCAAGCGAATCTCCAGCTCCTGGTGGTGGCTCAATCTCTGCTTACATGGGTTCTTTGGCTGCTGCCCTCGGCACCATGGTAGGCAACCTCTCAAGCCACAAACCAGGTTGGGACGACCGCTGGGACTTCTTCTCCAACTGGGCTGAACAAGGTCAAGAACTCATGGCTCGCTTGCTCCACCTCGTTGACGAAGACACCGAGGCCTTCAACAAAATCATGGCCGTATTCTCAATGCCTAAATCAACCGACGAAGAAAAAGCCGCTCGCTCAAAAGCTATGCAAGAGGCTACCCTCTACGCAACTCAAGTGCCTCTCGAGACCATGAAGGCTTCTTTCGCAACCTTCCCATTGGTTAAGATGATGGCAGAAGAGGGCAACCCTAACTCAGTATCTGATGCTGGCGTAGGTGCTTTGGCTGCCCGTGCTGCTGTGCTCGGCGCTCACCTCAACGTGAAGATCAACGCTGCTGGCTTGAAAGACCGTGCTGTTGCCGACGCTCTCGTTGCTGAGGCCGACAAGATTGCTGCCGAGGCTTGCAAGATGGAGGAAGAAATCCTCGTTATCGTAAACCAAAAGATTAACGGTTAATATCTCAACAATATGACACTTCAAGAATTTCAGGCTGACATCCTCGGTGGTATCCCTACCAAACTCCCCGAGTTGAAGCCTTACGATACCAAAATCAACCACGCTCCAAAGCGCAAGGAGATTTTGACTGCCGACGAGAAGAAGTTGGCTTTGAAAAACGCACTCCGCTATTTCCCAGAGGAGTTGCACGCACAGTTGGCTCCTGAGTTTGCTGAGGAGTTGCGTGTCTATGGCCGCATCTATATGTACCGTTTCCGTCCTGACTACGAGATGTATGCTCGCCCAATCAGCGACTATCCTGCAAAATCACGTCAGGCTGCAGCCATCATGCTCATGATTCAAAACAACCTTGACCCTGCCGTAGCTCAACACCCACACGAGTTGATTACCTACGGTGGCAACGGTGCTGTGTTCCAAAACTGGGCTCAATATCGCCTCGTGATGCAATACCTTGCCAACATGACCGACGAGCAGACTCTCGTGATGTACTCAGGTCACCCACTCGGCCTCTTCCCATCACACAAAGATGCTCCACGTGTCATTGTTACCAACGGTATGGTTATCCCTAACTATTCCAAACCAGACGACTGGGAGCGCATGAATGCCCTCGGCGTATCACAATACGGTCAGATGACTGCCGGTTCTTACATGTACATCGGCCCACAAGGCATCGTACACGGCACAACCATCACCGTGCTCAACGCTGCCCGCAAACAAGGCGGCGAGACAGCTGGCAAACTCTTCATCACCGCTGGTCTCGGCGGCATGTCGGGTGCTCAGC
>CALEJM010000154.1 GCA_937898265.1 uncultured Porphyromonadaceae bacterium | reverse complement strand
GTTCAGGTATTCTGGGGTTTTGACAAACCACCCGGTCGACTTGTCAACCTCGATGAAGCCGCGATAGAGCCATTTGCGCAACTGAGCTCCAGCTCCTTCGGCATCCTTGCCCAGTGAGGTTCGCAGTGCCTCGAGTTGTGTCTTGTTGAACGTGCCGGGCAGACTTTCGAGGAGGTTCTTCGGTCCGCGGCGCTGTTTCTCGCTTGGGGCGTCGGCTTCTTCTGCCAAGAGGTCGGAGAAGAGTTGGGTCTTGCTCCAGAGGTCGTGATAGACCAACCATTCCACCAGTTCGCTCATCGACCTTGTCCAAATCTGATTGTTGAGCACCCACATCACGCAACCTGCCTTCCAGGCTGAGACGATGGCGCGCTTCGACATGTCCCACATCAGGGTGTCGTCGGCAAGGTCGGCAAGGGTGGCCATGTCTTCAGCCAGACGGTCAATCAGTCGGTTGAGCGGGGTGATGATGAAGCGTCCCTTGCAAGCCTCGAGACGCACGAGATACTCGTCAAGCTTGGCGTAGAACGCCTCGTCGTATTTGCCTTGTCGTGGAATCTTGCCGTCGGGTTGGGTGCGCTCTTTGAAGGAGAACACCATGCGTCCCAAGGTGCCGTTGAAGAGGTCGTACTTGTAGAATTTGCGTGTGACATACGGTGTCGACGAGATGGTAAGGTTGACCCTAAGCACAGGATTTCCCGTCACGCCGTCGGCTGTGGCACGGAGCGCGCCGGCACGTTGACGGTCGTAGATATTGCGGAACATCTGCGAGATCTGACGGGGACCGCCACACATGTTGTCGGCCATCTCCACTTCGGGGAGGTTGATATACTGTGTTCGGTTGCCTTGAGCCTCACAAGCCATCGCATTCTGAAGGAACGCGGCGTTGGTCACGTTGGCTGGCGGGAAGAGAAACACCACGTCGGGACGCTCGGGCTTCTCTTTGTTGGCCGACTTGGTCTTGACTTGCCTCTGCCAGCAAACCAGTTTCTGAAGTTCCAAATCGTCGTGCTGACTGAAATTGCGACAAATAGCCTCAACGAGATTGGCCAACTGACCCTTGTTGCCACCACTTTCTGCCACCAAATTGGCCATCATGCCACATGGTTCCTTCCAAGTGAGGTCGGGATACTGAAATTCTGCGCCTGACATCTGGGCGCCCAACACAGGGAAAAGCATCGGAACAAGGGGTTCGTGCATGTCTTTTGACACCTGTGAGAGGAGGAGTTTGATACATTTTGTGCCCGTGCCAAGTGTTGGCATCGCTGGGGCACTCTTACTACTGATATCGTATTTCATTGTAAATTTGCTTATTAAGAAAAAATTGTTAGTATACCGTTCCAGTTCCAATTAGTCCAATTAGTTTTAAGGCTCCTACTTTACCTACTTTATATTTATAATATATTATATATTAGTTAGTTATATATATAATAAGGGAATGTAGTACCCTTGTTTTACAACTGGAACAACTGGAACTGGAACGCAGTTCCATGTTGTTTGCTCAGTAAGTTCGATCTTGGTCTTTTTCTTCCAAAGCAATCTTCTTACTGGAGGGTGAGCCCTGGGTGAGGTGGATTTTTGTTCTGCATAATTTTATTATTGTATGAAATTATGCTTACTCGCACTCGGCAGACTACTCGGTCGTAAGCTTCCCCTTTCGTCCCACGACGGCTGTGCTAAGCCATGTGTCGTGTGTTGTGTTAACGGTGCAAAAGTACAAAGTGATTCAATAGGGACAACTGGGATTTTGGGAAATCCCTAAAATCCCTTTTGTCCCTTTTAATAACCATCTTATTGTTAGAGTGTTGCGTGTCTAAAAAAATCGCTTTTTTTGAAAAATTTTTCATAGGGATTTTCAAAATCCCTGAAATCCCTGAGATTTTCCCTGAAATCCCAGTCGAAATCCCTCTACCAGGGACTACGGATTTCATCTCTTTTTTCACAGCAGTGGCGCAAAAAAATGGGAGCGAATATTGGTTTCGCTCCCAGTATGGGGATTTGGGAAATCGGCAAGGACGTCTTCCCGAAGATATGTTGGTTGCGTGAACGGTTGCTTGCGTTCGGCGGCTCGCAGCTCTGAGCGAAGAAAACCTCCCCCCATTCTGGGCGGTTTCGTCGGCTGAGCCTACTGCACGGTTCGGTTCGGCAGCGCTCCGTTGCGAGTCGGCATTCACCCCTTCCGTTTGAGGAAAGCGAAATGGGCGGGAATCTCACCGGCAATCACCTTCCACTTCAGCACACCTTGGCGGTTGAAGCAGAAAACCGTGCCAGGCACGATGTAGGTCTTGGCGTCGGTCACGAAGATATCGCCGTTGTCGGGATTGACAGCCAGTCCGTACGGCGTGGCGATCTGCGCCTCGGTGCCGTCGGTGATAAAGCACTCGGGGAGAATCTCCATCGTGGTGAGGGCAATGCGGAAATAGGTGTTGCTGCCGCCGGTGTAGCTGGTGGCAAGGGCGTAGAGCGTGTCGCCCACGATGGTCATATTGCCCACGGCAAGCGGAATGCTGTCGATAACGGAGGCACTGGCAGCGTCGAGCACGAAGAGCTGTGACGGAGCGCTCTTGTAGTCGCCACGAGAGGAGACGAAGACACGTCCGTGGGAGTCGGCAGCCACGCGGTGAAGGTTAGGCCCTACGGCAATCTCCTTCTCAACAGTGAAGCTCGCGAGGTTGATGACCGAGACGCGGTTGTCATAGTTAGGCGCCATGTAGCCGCCCGAGTTGGCCACGAAGAGACGGTTGCCCACAACGGCCATCTGCTCTGGCTGATAGCCTACGAGGAGAGTGTCGACGATTTGAAGCGTAGCAGTATCAATCTTAGCCACATAGCCACGACGTGCGTTAGGGTTCATCTCCACAGGTCCGGCAAACGATGAGACATAGGCATATCCCTTGTCGAACACCACATAGCGGCAGTTCGGAATCGCGATCTCACCCTCGTGGGTGGCAGTGGCTGCGTCCATCACCTCAACGAGGTTGGAGCAGTTGATCACGGCATACATCTTGCTGCCGTAGATCTGGATATCGTTGCCCACGTCGCCGAGGTCTTTGGTCATCTGCGGATTGCGGAGCAGGAAGATGTTGGTGGCATACTCGCCCGTAGCGTAGTCGAAGTAGTCAAGCGTAGCCTTGTTGTTGCCCATGTTGCTCTCGTTGAGCACGTAGACGCCAACAACATTCTCCAATGAGTCTTCAGGTGTCACCGGCGTAGGACCATCTGGCGGAAGGGGCGGAATGCGTCGGCATGCAGCGATGGCAACCATCGTGAGCACGGCGAGCAAGAGGTGTTTGAGTTTGTTTTTTTCCATAATACAATATATATATAATTACTCTGTTGCTTGGGTTGGTTCCTGAGGCGGAAGGTTGCGTTTGTAGGCGGCAATGATACGGCGCACGAGGGGATGACGCACCACTTGGTCTTCGGTGGTCTCCACGATGCCGATGCCGTTGACGTTACGGAGTCGGCGTATCGCGTCGCCCAGTCCAGAGACTACGCCGTGTGGGAGGTCGAGCTGACTCATATCGCCCGTAACCACCATCTTGCTTCCCTCGCCAAGGCGGGTGAGCACCATCTTCATCTGAGCCACGGTGGTGTTTTGAGCCTCATCAACCACCACGAAGCAGTTGCGCAACGTGCGACCGCGCATGAATGCCAGCGGGGCAATCTCGATGGTGCCGTTCTCGAGGTATTCACGCAGTTTGTTAGGTGGCAGGAGGGTCATCAAGGCGTCGTAGAGAGGCTGAAGATAAGGGTCAATCTTCTCCTTCATATCGCCTGGGAGGAAACCGAGTTTCTCACCAGCCTCAACAGCGGGACGACAGAGCACGATACGTTTCACCTCTTTGTTCTTCAACGCTTTGACCGCCAGCGCAACAGCCCAGAACGTCTTACCTGTGCCGGCAGGACCCTCGGCAAAGAGGAGGTCGCAGCTCTGACACAGCTGGGTCATCTGCTGTTGGGCTTGATGGCGTGGAGTGATAGGCTTGCCGCCGTGGGCATACATGGCAGCCTCGGCGGGTGGGGCAGCAGGAATCGTCTCGCCACCACATATCTTAGCCACCTCTTCGGCAGTGAGATTGCCGCGCTCGGTGCAGAAATTGGCAAGTTCCTGAATCTTGTCCACCACGTTGGAGAGCAACTCCTGCTCGCCAGTCAGCTTGATGGTATAGCCGCGAGCGGTAAGACGGAGCGCAGGGTAGATATCGCGCAGCGTGATGAGGTTTTGGTTGTTGACGCCGTAGAAGGTGAGGAGGTCAACGGTGAAAGGGAGTGTTATCGTCTGTTCTGTAATCATTGCTTATTGAGCGGGATAGAGCACAATCCAACTGTTCTGCTGGAAATGCTGATGAAGAAGTTTTGGCAGGTCACGTTGTGACGGTGTGTAGGAGAGGGTGTTCTCGCGAGCGGTGACCGCCACGAGGAGGTCGGTGTCACCGAGTTGGTTGGCAATATCGGCAAACCCTTTCCAGATGTCGCGGTCGGCAAATGCCTCGCCTACGTTGGACGGGATCTGCTGGATGGCTCGTGCGGAGTCGGCGTTGGCAAGGAAAAGCAACTGAGCGTTGAACTTAGCCGCCAAAGCTCTCACCCTATTGAGCCAAGGGAGGAAACCCTCTTCCAACTCAGCCTTGGGGGTGACAGCCACCACGATGCGTCGTATCTCCGTAAGCGGACGAACACTGCGGTAGACCCACATGGAGCAGTCGCAACCCCCCTCCACCTCCTTGAGCACACCGCCCCAGAGGGTGTCGGCAAAACCGCTCTTCTGGTGGATACCTAAGCAGAGCTCGGTGATCTCCTCGGAGCGTACAGCCTCGATGATACCGTTGGCGGCAGAGGCGTCGGAGCGGAACAGAGCGGTGAGGTTGCCGTTGTGCGAAGAGACGTACTGATGGGCTTGCGTCATGATGGTTGTGGCGCGTAGCTGGGTCTCGGGGGTGTTCTCGCGAACCACCTGAAGCGCGTAGAGACTCTGTGTCTTGATGCTCATAGCCAGCTCGAGCAGACCGTGGAGCGTCTCGCTGTTGGAAACCGGAACCATGACCTTTACCTTGGCGGTTGGCTGTTCTGGGTTGAGATTCTTTTGCAGTGAGAGTTCGTGAGCTATAGTGCGAGCGCTTCGTTCGGTGAGGATGGAACTGACGGTGCAGACCACGATAACCATGACGACAACGGCGTTGATGACGGCGTAGTCCCAAAGTCCCAGTCCGTAACCAATCATGATGACGGCAAGGGTGGCAGACGCCTTACCTGTGGTGAGTCCGAAGCAGAGTTGACGCTCAGCCGCACTGAAGTGGAGCGCCTTACCCGTTATCCATGCGCTGACCCACTTGGTCGAGAGGGCAGTGGCAGTCATGACCAAGGCGAGGATGCCGCAATGCACCGAACTGAAGAAGGCGGTGATGTCTACCTCCATACCGATGCCGATGAGGAAAAACGGAATGAAGAGGGCGTTGCCTACGAACTCGATACGGTTCATCAACGGCGAGTTGATAGGAACGAAACGACCGATGACCAGACCGGCGATGAAGGCGCCTAAGACACCCTCCAGTCCCGAAGCTCCGATGAGCAGGGCTGCGATGAGCATCAGCAGCAACACAAAGAGATACTGCGTGACGGTATTGTTGTAGCGGCGTAGAAAGCTGCGGATGGCCAGCGGAAAGAGTCCGCCGATGATCACGAGGCTGACGGGAACGCCTACACAGAGTCGGATGATGATGCTCCAGTCTACAGTGCCGTGAGCCAACGAGGTGACGAGGGCAAGGAGCAGGAGCGAGATGCTGACGGTGACCACCGTTCCAGCCACAACGATAGCGCTGCTGCGGGTGCTTGAGATACCCATCTTGCTGACAATGGGATAAGCCATCAGCGTATGAGCGGAATAGGTGGTGGCAAGCAATATGGAGGTGAGGAACTTAAAGCCTAACACATAGTGGTTGACCAACGTTCCGATAAACAGTGGAATCAGACAGGTGATCAGACCGAACGTGATGCCGTGTCGTTTCTCCTTTTGGAGCGTCTGCGCATCGATTTCCAGTCCCGCGAGGAACATTATATATAGTATGCCGATGCGACCAAGGAATTTGAAACTGATGTCGTAGGGAAGGAGGTTGATGCCGTGGGGACCAAGTATCACGCCGGCAATAACCAACCCGATGATATAGGGCATGCGTATCTTCTGACACAGCGGCGCCATGAGGATGACGGCCTCGGGGGCATTGCCTTCTGCGGCCAGCCTTCCCGCAAGCATGCTGGCGATGACGCCGCCCTGCGAATGTCCGAGCAGCGAAATGCCCTTCACGCAGCCCAGCGCCGACACGTGGTCCCAGACCGCCCTTGCCTCCTGCAGTTCCTTTTCTATGGTCATGTTGACCTTCTTTCCCTGGCTGTGCCCGTGCCCGCCGAAGTCGATCGCGACGGAAGCGATTCCCTCCCTTGCCAACGCCTTGGCAATGCCCGGCATCGGCGGATAGTCCTTGCTTGAGAAGATGCCGTGCATCAGGATGACCATGTGGCAGCTGTCGGTCTGCGGATCGAAGCCGTCAGGATAGACCACATCGGCGGCAATACCGCCCTGAGGGCCCTGCACAAGGTAGGTCGGGGCGCAGGAAAGCAAAAGGGTGACGGCAGCGGCGAGGCATGCCGCCATGGCTCTCCAGGAAAATGCGTTCATATTGTCAGTTAGGGTCATCAATATGCAATGGCTGCCATTATTCGGCAGTTCGATAGTTCAATCCTGCCGCTCTCGCGCTCGCGGTAGACGCTGGCTTCGGCGAGGACAAGCACGCCGTCGGTGGTGCGGCAGACGAGAATCTCACCGGCATGGTCTTTCAGCCAGCGGGCATCCACGCCGTTTCCGTTGACCATGCCATGCTTCGCCAATACGGACTCCAGGTGGGCATTGATATCCACAGTCAGGCCTCCGAGGCTGACAGGCTGGCCTTCCGCGACGGACTTCTCGGCCACGACAAGCCTGCCACCGATCTCATCCGCCACGAATCCACCCGCAGGCAGGAGCAATGAGCATTCCCAGTACCTTTCCGGTGCCCTGAATGTGGCGTCCTCATTGAGGGAGGCGGCGAATTTCTGCGTTTCCTGGCTGAGACGGCCAAGGTACGTCCTCGGCGAATCGATGCCCAGGCTTTCGGTCATGCCGGCCTTGTCGCGGCTGCTGAGATACAGAAGGGACTGGTAGATGCGGCGGGGCGCCTCGCAGTCGGCAGTATACGAAGGCGATGCCTCGAAGG